>PWXP01000441.1 GCA_003561895.1 Planctomycetaceae bacterium
GCCTCGTCGTTGCCGAGACTGAGGATCACCCCGCCCACGTCGGTCTTGTGCGTGATGTCGGGCGAGTGGATTTTCAGCACCACGGGGTAGCCCTCGCGCCGGGCGACCTCGACGGCTTCCTGGCGGGTTCGGGCCAGGTGCGGCTTGGTGACCGGTATGTCGTACGATTCGAGAAACGCCTTCGAAACGTTCTCTGAAAGGACGTCGCCGCCTTCGGTGAGGATCGTGTCGAACACGCCACGCAGCCTCTTGCGGTCGAGCATGAACTCGACGGGAATATCGCGCGGAGTTTCGTGAAGCACCTCGAGATTCCGGGCATAGGAGACCAGGTGCATGAACGCCCGCACCGCCTTCTCGGGGGTGTTGTACGCGGGAATGCCCGCCTCGCTGAGAATCTGCGTGCCGCGGCTGACCGCTCGCCCCCCCATCCACGCCGCCACCGTGGGCTTGTTGGCCTTCGTCGCCACTCGGGCCACCGCCTCGGCCGTGGCCGTCGGATCGGTCATCGCCTGCGGCGTGAGGATGACCAACACCGCATCGACCTCCTTGTCTTTCAGCACGACTTCGACGGCCCGGGCGAACCGCTCCGGCGGCGCGTCGCCGAGGACGTCGACCGGGTTGCCACGCGACCAGCAGGTGGGCAGGAACGAGTCGAGCGCGTCCATGGTCTCCTGCGACAGCGCGGCAAGCTCGCCGTCACGCTCGATCAAGGCGTCGGTGGTCATCACGCCGGGCCCCCCGGCGTTGGTGATGATGGCCAGGCGGGCGCCCTTGGGCGGCTGTTGCCGCGCGAGCAGTTCGGCGCAGTCGAACATGTCTTCGATTTCGAAGATGCGTTCGATGCCGGCGCGGCGGAAAGCCGCCTCGTAGACGGCGTCGACCCCGGCCATCGCCCCGGTGTGCGAAGCCGCCGCCGCCGCCGATTCCGCGAAACGGCCGGACTTGAAGGCAACGATGGGCTTGGTGCGGGCGAACGCCCGGGTCGCCGACATGAACTCGCGGGCCTCGCTGATCGACTCGATGTAGAGGATGATCGACCGGGTTTCGGTTTGCGAGCCCAGGTAGTCGATCAGGTCGCCCATGCCCACGTCGAGCATGTTGCCCACCGAAACGAAGTAGGAAAACCCGATGCCCCCGTCGATGGCCCAATCGAGCACCGAGGTGCACAGCGCGCCGGACTGCGAGATGAACCCGAGGTGGCCAACCTCCGGCGTGGCGGTGGCGAAACTGGCGTTCAAGTGGAGCCCCGGCACGATGATGCCCAGGCAGTTCGGGCCGAGGATGCGCATGCCGTCGAATCGGGCCTTCTCTTCGAGGATCTTCTGCTCCAGCAGCCGCCCTTCCTCGCCCACCTCGCGAAAGCCGGCCGAGATGATCACCACGCCCGGCGTGCCCGCCTCGCCGCAGGCCCGCACAATGCCCGGTACCGTCTGAGCCGGGGTACAGACTACAGCCAGATCGGGGGGGTGCGGGAGGCTGGCAATGTCGTTGTAAGCGTGGATGCCCTGGACCGCCTCGCGTTTGGGGTTCACCGGATAAACCACGCCGCGAAATCCCGAACCGACCAGGTTACGGAGCACGGTGTACCCTACGCTGGTCGGCGTGTCGCTGGCCCCGATGACTGCCACGCGGTGCGGCGCGAATATCTTGTCCAGATTTCGAATACTCACTGTATGCTCCTCCTGGAAGGGAGGGTCGAACCGCCAACGCCCAAACTGTCAACCATACCAGCCACGACGGCATCCCCTCACTCTACTTTACTTCGCCGAAAGATGCGCAAACGTTAAGGGATAGGAAATGATACCAGATAACGCGAGCATGGCGAATGGGGGCACCCGTGCGGGTTGAGTGGGTTGTGCCACCTGGGATCGTCAGGAAGTTCTTCACGGAAAACAGTCACCCGTTCCGAGGGAAATGGACGAGCTTTCGCGGCCGGAGGGGAATTTGCCCGATCGCCCCGCCACTGAAAGCCGCGAAAATGGACCTCTCCCCCTTCCCGTGCCGCCTTCGCGCAGCATGGCCGGGCAGGGTACAATCTCCCGGTGATTCGGCTTGATCCGCACGGCAGCTCCCCAAGAACATGTCAACCCAACCGGCCACCGACGACGACCTCCCGCTGGTCCACCGTGCCCAGTCGGGCGATTATGCCGCGTTTGAGGCGTTGGTCGAGAAATACGAACGTCGCGTCTTCGGGCTCGCGCACCGGATGCTTGGCCGGCAGCACGACGCCGAGGAGGTGGTGCAGCAGACGTTCCTGAGCCTGATCGAGCATATCGACGGCTTCCGGGAGGAATCCCGCTTTTCCACGTGGCTAATGCGCGTGGCCGCCAACCACGCCCTGGCGCTGATGCGCAAGCAATCGGTCCGCCGGGCGGCGCCCCTGGCCGACGGCGGATCCGGCGCCGACGAGCTTCCCCGGCCGCAGTACATCGCCCAGTGGCGCGAAACGCCGGAAGAGGTCGCCTCCCGCCGCGAAACCCGCCGGCTACTCGATCAAGCCCTCGGCGAGATTGACGAAAAGCACCGGCTGGTGTTCATCCTGCGCGACATCGAGGGCCTGTCGACCGAGGAGACGGCCTCGGCGCTGAACATCAGCATTTCGAACACCAAGGTGCGGCTACTCCGCGCCCGGCTGATGCTCCGCGAGCGCCTCACGCGGTATTTCGGCGACGAGGCCACCCAACTGACGCCCGGGCACAAACACTGACGCACCGCCCAGGACGGTTCTGGACGCGGCCGACGGGAGCACCCACCTGCCCGCTCATCGGCTGTCCGGGGGAAACGGAAGGTGCAGGTTCCGGATGCATCCGGGGGACACATCGCGGCCTCCAGAACCATGAATTGCTTATCACAATCGGACCTCGTCGGCAATAATCCCGGCTACTGCCGCCGCACGGCGTCAAGCCGCCGGGCCGTCGCTGTGGCTTCCGGTCCCTGATCGCCCACCACCTGATCGTCGACCGAAATCACCCGCGGCGAATAACGCGACGCAGGCCCCGGATTGGACGCCGCCGCGCCGACGGGTGGACGCACCAGGGGCGGATGCTGCCCGAGGTAGGCGGGTTGCTGTCGCACGGGCACGGCCGGCTGAGGCGCACCGGCATACTCGACACTTGCCGCGTGGTGCCCAGCGGCGGTCGAGCCAACACGGCAGGAGTAGTCGGCGCACGCGTCGTGGGCGCCGCCGAGGCCCCGCGGATGATTGCGCACGTGCATACCCACGTAGTTGCCGTACGAATCGCAGGGGTCGCAGCAGTCGGGCGGATCGCTCCAGTAGCCGCCCCAGTAGCGCTCCCCGCAGGAGGGGCCCACCCAAGTGATGGGTCGGAACAGCCGGCCAATGAACGCCAAGGGCCCGAACGGCGAATAGTGGCCATAGCAGCAAGGGCCGCAGGCGTCGTACGAATCGCATTCCGCTATACCACTGCCGATTCCACAGCGATCGCCCCATACCGACCCGCACGTGTCGATCGGCCCGCATGTGTCGATCGGCCCGCATGTGTCGGTGCAGTAGGTCGGATCGCATACGATACCCGGCCGGAGCGGACGGTGACCCATGTGGCAATGCGTGCAGCCGCTGCCCACGGCCGAGAGCGTTGCCAGAAACGCAAGAGCGGAAAGCCATTTGAACATTGGTGTTTTCCCCAAACTGTTCGCGCATACCCAGATTGACGTGAACCCATGACGAGGAAGCGAAAGCTTCTTCTGAAGCTTATCGGCCACAGAATCGTCAGAATCGAGTAAATCGCTACGAGCGTGGAAATCGGCCGAAAGCGCCCAAACCGCCCATTGTCGCCGCTTAGCCAAGACGCGGCAGCAATGCGGCGCTAACCCCGCCGCTCGCCCGGGCGTTCTACGTCTTGGGCTCGAACTACCAGTACGTACGGGTCGGGTTCCACGGCCAATAGGCGGTGCGGCTGCCGCCGAACCGGATTTCCACCGCGCCGTTGATCGATACGTTATGCACCGGTTTGAGCCTGCCGCCGCCGGGAACCGAGAAACTGCTGCAGCCCTCGACGCGCAGGGCCAGCCAGTCGTTCCAGTGGTACTTCACCCCGACCGCCACGGGAAAAACGAAGAACGTCTTGTCGTAATGCACCAGGAAGATGTCGGTGAACGTCATTCGCGCGGCCCCGACGCCCACGGAAAGGTACGGCCGCCACCGCGCGTCGCCCCAGGGATAGTACATCGCGCTGACCGCCCACTGGTACAAGGCCAGGTCGCGCGGCGCGGTAATGAGCCGCTCGATTTCGGCATCATTTGGCTCTATGCCCTGGTCAAGATACCAATCACGATACCAAACCCGCCGCTCCGCCTTGGCGCGGGCGGAGTCCCACAGCCCCATTTCACCATAGGCGAATTGCATTTCGAGGCCCCAGTAGTGGTTCTGGTCCCAGCCGAAACGGAAGCCGGTGAAATAGCCGCTGGTGATGCCCAGCCAATCTTCGATCAGCGGACTCCCAAATATCCCGCCGATGAACCAGCCCGCGCTGAACGGCCGGTACAGCCAGCTTTCACTGATCAGGGGCCGGCCCCACCCTCGGTGCCGTCCCTGCGGGGGGCCATACGCAAGCCGAAGGTGCTCCCGGAGGGGCTGCCGGGCGAACAGTTTGGGCCGGGCAAACAGCCAGCCGACCCTCTCCCCCCTCGCTTCGGGTTCCACTGGGAACACCTCGCCAACCTGGCTGCCGGCCACCTGCTCGAACTGAAGGTCCCGCCCGGCATCGATATCTACCGGCCCGCCGACCCCCGCCGACCCGGCAAAAGCCCACGACGGCCGAGTGCCACTGAGCGGAGCCCCGACCTCTTCGCCCCATTTGTCGCCAAGAGGCAAGGGAACATCGGCCGGTTCCGGGCTTGGCCGACCGGATTTTGGCTCGTCTGCAAGCAGCCCGAGCAAAGGAAACATATCGCCCCCACCGGCGCGTTCCGGAAGCCGGCCGACTAGGCAGGCCGACAGCAACAGCACAGTAAAGCAAACGGCCCGAACCATACGGGGAATGAGCCTTCCGTAGACCAAGGTGCCCGAAAAGCCGGTGCGCGGTGCGGCGGCAAGGGGAACAGCGACGAGTTTATGCCGCAGGAGCCTGGGCGGGCGGATTATGACGCCCCCCTTTTGCCACGTCAATGCCGATGCGCCATACAAAAACCAAGAAAACGTGCAGAAATTGGGCCAGGAGCTTGGCATTTAAGGCATATCTCTGGCGCAAATGGGGGGCCATGTGGCCCAGCTCATTAAGGGCAATTCCGATCAAGCCTCCGATCCGGCTGCGCGGTCACGTGGTTTGAAAACGCGCAGGGCCGTCCCGTTGGACACATTGACGGTACCCCGTGGGGCCCCCTTGTGTTCTCCGCCCGCATGTGCTATGCTTAGGGGAGTTGCGGGAAAGAAACTCGGAGATGTGAGCCCTAGCCTCCTTGCGAGCGTTCCTCTTCGCATCTGTGGTTTTGCGGAAAAGGCCTGCTATGGTCCTTTCCACAGTTCTTGCAGGTTGTTTTCCCGCGCTATGGTGTGGCCTGAACCTTGTCCCTCTGCTAGGGGCTGTACGGCACGGCTTGGGGCCAATTGACTGTTTGTTTTCTGTTTGGAAGGAGTGGCTACCATGCCGCAAGGGACGATCAAAAAGTTGATCGCTGACAAGGGTTTCGGGTTCATCGAGGGAGGACGGGGCGACCTGTTCTTCCACCACAGTGATCTCGAAGGAACCGCCATCGAGGGGCTCCGCGTGGGTCAAGAGGTTACCTACGAGGAAGGTCGCGGTCCGAAGGGACCGCGCGCCGAGAAGGTTCGGCCCGCCGACTGACGCGCCGATGCTCATGAGGGCCGCAAGCCCGTCGGGCCAAAGCCCTCAGCCCAAGAGACAATACGCCCTTGGCCCGCAACGCCGGCCAAGGGCGTTGTCGCTTGGCAGCTATCCACAAGGGCTCATGTGCCGGCGCCGTGTCTGATGACCGAAGGACTCCTTCCGTGACCGAGCGTTTCGACAAATCGTACTACGACCGCTTCTACCGGAATCCGGAAACCCGAGCCGTCACGCCCGCCGCGTCGCGCCGGCAGGCAGCGTTCGTGGCGGCGTACCTGAAGCACCTGGAAGTGCCGGTCCGCCGAATTCTCGACATCGGCTGCGGCACCGGCACCACGCTCCGCGCACTGGGCCGGCAATACCCGAGGGCCCTCACCCGGGGCGTCGAAGTGAGCGCCTACCTGTGCAAGCGGTACGGCTGGCAGCAGGGCTCGGTGGTCGATTACCGGGCCGACATCCCGTTCGACCTGGTCGTCTGCCACGACGTTTTGGCCTACTTGGACGCCGCCGATTGCGCGGGGGCCATCGCCAACCTCGCCCGGCTTTCCCGCGCCGCCGTCTTCCTGGGCATTCTCACCGACGACGACGCGAACCTGTACGACCCGCAGCGGACCGATTCCGAGCAACACCTGCGCCCAGCGCGGTGGTACCGCGACCGCCTTCACCGGTATTTCGTCAATATCGGCGGCGGATTATACCTGAAACGCCCCCCGGAGGTTACCGTTTGGACTCTGGAGCGGCTTTCCTGATAGAGCGGCTCTTCCCTCTCGTAGTGTAGCGGGTACTCGCCGTGTGCCGTGCCCCGAAGGGGCTCCGTTCTCCCAGGGGTACGGTAGCGCCCCACAACGTACTTGGTCCCACGGGCCCACAATCCCAGAGAAACGCCTTGAAACGAACCGTCCTGCTGCTGCTGATTTTGACAGTGCTGATTGTGGTGGCCTATTGGGTCCGGCTATACCCCGGCGCGCAGGCGACCGCCGTGGCCGAAATCGAAAAGCTCGACGGCCGGGTGACCCGAGACACCGACGGCAACGTGGTCGGAGTCGTGCTGACGGGCCGGCACGTGACCGACGCCGATCTGGTCCATCTGAAGGCACTGCCCGGCGTACAGCGGCTGTACCTGAGCGCCAGCCGCGTGACCGACGCCGGGCTGGAGCACCTCAAGGGGCTTACGCGGTTGCACACGCTCGACCTGTGGCGCACCGAGGTGACCGGCGCCGGATTGAAGCACCTCCGAGGGGTGCCCCGGCTCCGCGCGCTGAACCTCAGCCGCACCCGGGTGACCGGCGCCGGGCTGGAACACCTCGCGGCGCTGCCCCAACTCGAGTCGCTGCACCTGAGCTACACCCCGGTAACCGACGCCGGCTTGGAGCGCCTCCGGGGAGCGCCCCGCGTCCGCGACCTCAGGCTCAACGACACCGGCGTGACCGGCGCCGGCCTGGAACACCTCCAGGGCTTTGCCCGGCTCCAATCGCTGTACCTGGGCTGCACCGGGGTGACCGACGCCGACTTGGAGCACTTGGCGGGCCTACTCCAGTTGCGGGCGTTGAACCTCAGCGGCACGCAGGTGTCCGATGCCGGCTTGGAGCACCTCAAGGGGTTGCCCCACCTCGAAACGCTGTTTCTGGAAGAAACGCAGGTCACACCGGCAGGGGTCGAAGATCTAGAATAGCGCGTAAACCCGCCCCCGTCCTCCCGCCCGCTTGAGGTCGCCATGCCGGCATCCCCCGTACGCCGTTTTCTGTACGCGGCCGGAAGGTGCTCTTCTCGTATCGCTCGGGGGGCAGCGACTACTACCACCTGTACGAGATCAACGTCGACGGTACCGGGCTATGGAAGGCGTGGCGCCCGGCGAAATCCAGAAGCTGCTCGTCCTGGAGCAACTGCCCGGCCCGTTCCACAACAGCCCCGGGTTCGACGGCATCAGCCTGTGGGACACGTTTTCGCTGCACCGCATCCTGGGCACGGTGCCGGTCGAGCCGGACGGTTCGGCCTTCTTCGAGGTGCCGGCCATGCGCAGCCTGTTTTTCGTGGCCCTCGACGAGAACGACTTGGCCGTGAAGAAGATGCAAAGCTTCGTGACGGTGCAGCCGGGCGAGACCACCAGTTGCGTCGGCTGCCATGAACCGCGGACCCTCGCGCCCGCCAACCCGGGCCGCGTCGCCCTGACGGCCCTCCAGCGGCCGCCGAGCCGCATCGAGCCTATTACGGGGATGCCCGAAATCGTCGACTTCCGCCGCCACGTGCAGCCGATCTTCGACCGGCATTGCACCGGCTGCCACAACGCCCGGGACCCGGCGGGCGCGTTGAGCCTGGAGGCCGGGCCGGGCATGCCCTCGCACGGCTGTGGCTCGACTCGGGCGCGGCGGCCAACGGCACGTACGCCATCATGGACGGCGGCACGCCGGAGCGCCCCAGCCCGCTGTACGTCCGCGAAATGCAACGCTACGGCATCCTGCCCCCCGAATTCGATCCGGCCGGCGACCCGTTCGACCCCTACGCCACCGACGAGGCCTACTGGCGGATGTTCTGGCACCCGAACTCGATGTCGGATGATGTCGCGCCGACCTGCGGTCAGAACCAGGGGGCGTTCTGACCCCAGTTTACCCCGGCCGGTTGGCAGGCCTCGTCGCGATCCGTTATACTAGCAGTTGAACCCTACAAAGGAGCAACCATGAGTAAGACCGCCATCGGACGCCGGGCATTCTTGAAGGCCACGGCGGGCACCACGCTGGGCGCCGGCCTGGCGAACCTGACCGGCGGCTCGGCCCGTGCCCGAGCCGATGTCGCCAAAGCGATTCCCCGGCGCAAGTTGGGCCGAATCGAGTGGGAGGCGACGATCTTCAGTATCGGAGGCATGTCCACCGTCCGCGAGCCTGATCACCGCGAGGAAGCCACCGAGATCGTCCGCCGCGCGGTCGACGGCGGGGTCAATTACATCGACACGGCCGATTCTTACAACGACGGCGTCAGCGAACGGCACATCGGCGAAGCGGTCGAAGGCCGCCGCAACCGGGTGTTCCTGGCCACGAAGACCCGGCAGCGGCGGGCCGAACCCATCCGCTCCGAGGCGTTCGAGGCCAGTTGCGAGCGGCTCCGGACCGACGTGATCGACCTGTACTTCTTGCACGCGGTACACAAAGTCGACGACCTCGACGCGGCGCTCGACCGCGACGGCGGCGCCATCCGGGCGTTCGAGCATTATCGCGACGCCGGGCGGCTCCGCTACCTCGGCGTCAGCAGCCACTCCAGCGCCGTCCTGACGGAGGCGATGGAGCGGTACGAGTTCGATTGCGTGTTCGTCACTCTGAACGCGGCCGGCAGGGCCATGATGGACCCGGACAAGCTGGAGCCCATGCTGGCGAAGGCCGCCGCGAAGAACGTCGGCGTCGTGGCCATGAAGGTGTTCGGCGGCACCGGCGGTCGGATTTTTTCCGCGAACGTCACCTCCGAGCAGGCCTTCCGCTACGTCCTCAGTTTCCCGGTCGCCACGGCCAACATCGGGATCACGACGGTCGACCAGGTGGAGGAGAACATCGACCTGGCCAAACGCTTCGTGCCGTACACCGAACAGGAGCGCACCGCGCTGGCCCGGTCCTTACGCCCCTCGTAATGCCGGCGCCCAAACCCGTGGGATAGGCCTCCAGCCTGTCATTGGGTCTGCGGGAAGCCTATCGCGCCACTCCCCCTACCCTGGGCTGAACCAATGGCGAAGGGCGCTCTGACCCCAGTTTGCACCATCCGACAGGGAGCTTGAGATGATCGTGTGTGGCATGGTTGTAAAGCGTATGGCTGTTGCGGCGGCCGTCCTCGCTCTGATTGCACCGCCCGCCGCGGCACAACGGGCCGAGGCCCCGCGGCACACCGTCCTCGTCGAAGCCGAGGCGTTCGACTGCTACGGGGGATGGCTGCACGACAGCCAGTTCATGGACCAGATGGGCTCGCCGTTCCTTTTGGCGCACGGGCTGGGCGAGCCGGTGGCCGACGCGCAAACCACCGTCCGCTTTCCCGCTCCCGGCGCCTACCGCGTTTGGGTGCGCACCCGCGACTGGGTGGCTACCTGGGACGCGCCCGGGGCGCCGGGCCGGTTTCAACTGCTCGTCGACGGCACGCCGCTCGAAACGGTGTTCGGCACGGAAGGGGCCGAGTGGCACTGGCAAGACGGCGGCGAGGTGGAAATCGGCGGCCGATCGGCGGAAGTCGCCCTGCGCGACCTGACCGGCTTCGCCGGCCGCTGCGACGCGATCGTCTTCAGCGCCGACCCCGACTTCACCCCGCCCAACGAAGACCCCGACATGGCCGCCTTCCGCCGCCGGATGCTCGGCCTGCCGGAACAGCCCGAGGAGGCCGGGCCGTTCGACCTGGTCGTCGTCGGCGGGGGCATTGCCGGCACGTGCGCCGCGGTGGCGGCCGCCCGGCTCGACCTGAAGGTGGCCCTGGTGCAGGACCGGCCCGTGCTGGGCGGCAACAACAGTTCCGAGGTGCGCGTCTGGCTGCACGGGGCGCGGAACGTGCAGCCGTATCCGCGGCTGGGCGACATCGTGCGCGAGCTGGAGCAGCAGCGCCGCGCGCACTACGGCCCCGCCAACACGGCCGATCTGTACGAAGATGATCGCAAGCTCGACCTCGTGCGCGACGAGCCGAACATCACGCTCCTGCTGGAGCATCGAATGAACGCGGCCGAGATGGCCGACGGGCGGATCGTGGCGGTGACGGCGCAGCACACGCGCACCGGCCGGCGGCTACGGCTGGCCGGCCGCTGGTTCGCCGACTGCACCGGCGACGGCAACCTCGGCGCCCTGGCCGGGGCCGAATACGAAAAGACCCTGCCCGGCCGCATGGGCCAGTGCAACCTGTGGAACGTGATCGACGCGGGCGAGCCGGTCGACTTCCCCCGTACCCCCTGGGCGCTCGACCTGAGCGACAAGCCGTTCCCCGGCCGCGGCAATGGAAGGCCCGACCCGATCAAGCTGGGCGGCTGGTACTGGGAAAGCGGCTTCGACCACGACCCGTTCGAGAAGGACGAGTACATTCGCGATTGGAACTTCCGCGCCATGTACGGCGCGTGGGACGCGCTGAAGAACGTCGACCGGGTGTTGCCCACGTACAAGCTCAACTGGTCGGCACACATTTCCGGCAAGCGGGAAAGCCGCCGCCTGCTGGGCGACGTGCAGGTGACGCTCGACGACCTGCTCGAGCAGCGGGAGTTTCCCGACGGGTTCGTCGCCACCGGCTGGGCGGTCGACCTGCACCTGCCCGACCCGCGTTATGAGAAGGGCTTCGAGGGCGATGCCTTCATCGCCCGGGCGCATTACACGCAGTACCCGCGGCCGTTCCGCGTCCCGTACCGCGCCCTGTATGCACGGAACGTGCCGAACCTGTTCATGGCGGGGCGGTGCATCAGCGTAACGCACGAGGCGCTGGGGGCGACGCGGGTGATGCGCACCGGCGGGTTGATGGGCGAGGTGGTGGGCATGGCCGCCGCCGTATGCCGCCGCCACGATGCTGACCCGCGGCAGGTGTACGAACGATACCTGGACGACCTGGAGGAACTGGTCCTTCGCGGCGCGGGCCGGCCCCTGCCCGGCCCGCCGAAGCCCGACTGGCTTACCGACGACCGGCCTAACGTGGCCCGTTCGGCCGCGGTGAGCGTATCGAGCCATTACGATGCGGAACGCTACCCGGCGGCGAACCTCAACGACGGCAACGTCGACTGGGGCAACAACGAGGCCCGCTGGATCAGCGGCGACGCGCCTCCGCACCACGTCGAGCTAACCTGGGACGCCCCACAAACCGTCTCGGCCGCTCGGATCATCAGCGGCTACCGCCAGCCCGACGGGCGGTTGGTGGGCGCGAACCGCGAGTTCGTCTTGCAGTACCACGACGGCGACGCCTGGCGCGACATCCCCGGCGCCCGCGCGGCCGACAACGACCAGTTCTCCTGGGCCGCCGAGTTCCCGCCGGTTACCAGCCGCCGCATCCGCCTGGTCATCACCGCCGGCTCCGACCGCCGCGCGCGGCTTTGGGAAGTGGAGCTTTACGCCACGCCGGGGTCAGAGCGCCCTTAGTCACCAGCCGCTTGGCATAGATGGCTAAGCGCGCTTTGACCCTCGCTTA
>PWXP01000362.1 GCA_003561895.1 Planctomycetaceae bacterium
CGTCTACGTAACGTCCGAGGATAGCATCGACGGACTCGCTGCCGCTGGCGGCGAAGCGAAGGTGTCACTTGACGAACCGTATGCGGTAATCCCGCACGTACGGGTCTGTGGGAGCCCCGGGTGAGCAATCGCCCGGGGCCACCCGGCCCAGATCTTCCCTAATCCTGAGCTTCACATAATTCGAACACGCGCTTGATCAGCCGCGCCCAGGTGGAGATCGAGCCGGCACGAGGGCCACTGATGGATTTCTCAGCATCCAGTCCTTGGCGTTCAGATAAACTGAGCCGGTGTCAATCGACCACCTTGTACACGCGCAGCGTCGTGGGGTTCGGCCAGGGCTTGGGAACGGGTCGGTCCCTGTTGCCCGGTCCGACCTCCCACCGAAGCCAGTACTGCGTGCCGGGCTGTTCGCCCTTGCCTTGCCCGCGGAGCCAGTGCACGTCCATCGGCCTCGCTTCGAAGTCGCTCTCCGGCTTGTCGCGCTGGCGCTGCCAAAGGGGTGTGACTGCCTCCTCGGGGCGGGACGCGTCGGGCTGCGCTTCAGTGATCGGTTGCAGCGTCTTTTCATCCAGTACGATCCACCGCCAACCGCGACCGTCGCGCATGTTCATGACCTGCTGGCGCAATCGGCCATCGGACGCAGGTGCGACGGGCTTGACATTGACTTCCCGTCCCAGCGCGCCCCTGCCGTGGAAGCCCCAGCGAAAATCCCAATTGGTCGCCTGCACGATGCGCCACTGGCCGTCGTCGAAGCGAGCGTTGTAGATTTGGCTGTTGCCCTGTTCGTCGTATTTGTGATAGCTGATGATGGGCCGTTGATCCGAGTCCCACCCCATGCTGCGAACAGAGTTAATCAACCCCTTGCGCTGCTCGACGGGATCGACCACCACCTTCTTGTTGTCGGCGGTGATGGGCAATGTGAGCGATTCGCCCGCGATGCTTTCCCAGTGACGCAGATCATCGCTGCGCATGTAGGCGACAATATTGCTCGTCTCGGCGTCGGGCGTCTCACGCCAGACCCATGAACAGTGCCACCGACCGTCCGGCCCGAGGCGCGGGCCGCCGTAGGCGCTGCGCTGGCCTTGGCCATCGAGCATCACCGGCAGCGCCTTCCACTGCCGCCGCTTTAGGTCATAAACGTTCCACGCCTGCGAGCCGCGACCGCTCCAGCCGATGCGGTATTCAAAGTACAGTGCATTGTTCGGCCCCTCAATGAACGTGGGGTAGCCGGGGTTGGGTTCGTCGAGCGAAACTATGTGCGTGCGCCCGAGCGTGGCCGGATTGTGCGGGCGCTCGGTGCGGTAGTAGATCGTCGCCGGGGGATCCGGCGGTTGCTCGGAAAGATCACGCCGATACGCCGCCACGTGCACCTGCCCCTGAACATCCACCACCAGCGTCACCTTCGCGTGGCCACCGGTGGCCCAACGTGTCTGCACGGGGAAGCGATGATGCTTCCAGTCCTGCGAATCGAGCCGGCGTTGGGCGAGTTGCAGATAACGATCCGCATCGTAATAGAGCACGTATTGGTAGCCGTCCTGTGTGTAGAGCTGAGGGCTGGCGGTAGGGGGGACGGACCACGCCTGGCCCACGTCGAACTCTTCGACGACCTGCCCCGCCGCCGCACAACTCCACGACGTCAGCACGAACATGAGGCCAATGGCAGACATTCGTTTCATTCAATCAAACTCCAGTTGCTGGGACAGGAGCGATTCGCTCCCCATATCGTGGGCATTTGTTCATCCCACTGCGGTTCGGCATCAGCACATCCTCCGGGCCGGCGCCCCATGCGCCAACCCCACGGCATTGTAGCCGATAGGCCGACGCGTGAAAAGGGCCTGCGGATGGTGGATGGGGGACGGCGGATGGGGGACGGCGGATGGGAGTTCGCCGAAGGCGATATGCACCGTAGCCTGGGGTAACCACCCCAGGATCACTGGCGGTTGCACACCGGCCCGTACGTGTTGCCCATGTCCACCCGATGCGCTTGAACGGGGCTAGGTGCTCCTGCCGATGCCCGCACCGCGAACAGCGGTGGAAACACGGCTGGAACACCAGGAAGCATGGTTGCCCCCACAGGTCCAGGGAAAAGCTCGGCACCACGGTTCCGAGGAGGCCCAGAATGGCCGAAAATATGGCGCTCCCAAAAAATTCTTGTCGCGGCGTAAGTTCTTTGATAGACAAGGTTTACGCAGTACTCGCCCCCCTCTGGGGAGCTATGTTCGCGGCGGGTCCTGGCGGGTGCTTGACAGCCTGTTCGGTTTTGCTATTTTACAGTCGGGCTGCTGGCATCGGCGAAGCGGGCGTGCCGTGCAATTGCAGAAGTCGCTCGAAACGAAACTGTGCGGCTTGCCGTTTCTCCCGGAGTTTGCACTTAGAAACGGAAGAGCCGCATTTCCTATCGCCGATAAAACGCTGTTCGTTATCTCAGGAGTGGGCAGGTGAAAACCCGGCGAAAACTGGTGTGGTGCTCTTTGGCCAAATATGTTCCACTGGTAGTCGTATTGCGCCGGCGCCGTTGGGCGTTGGGGGATGATGGAGTGTCCAGTGCGATCCACGAGGGAACCGCATGTCTGTCAGGGAATCCATGGGGTACCGGAGCCCGATCCGCAAGCTGTTGCGTTTCTTCCAACGCAGTCGCGATCGGTGGAAGGAGAAGTGCAAGGCGGCGAAGCGAGAGAACAAGAGCCTGAAGACCCGGCTGGCCAAGATGAAGGAAAGCCGGGATCGATGGAAGGCCGAAGCGCGGCAACTGCGAGAGCGGCAAGAGGCAACCACGGCGCCGCCCCAACAGCCTCAACAAAGCGGCTCGTCGGGCCGGCAACAGCAGCCCAGCCAGGAGAATGAACCAGAGGATGAGCCCAGCCGGCAGAATGAACCCGCCGAGGGCGAGCGGGCGCTTGCGGAGTTGCACGCCGGCGACCTGGATGCCTCGGTTCCTCGGCAGCAATACTCGCTGGGGGTGATCGCCGGGAGCCTCGCCTTGGTGGTTCAGGCCGCGACGCCCTTGCAACGCGTCTCGGCAGTGCTGGAAATCAGTTGGTCGTGGTGCGACGTGTCGGCGCAAGCGGCCAGTTACTACGCGGTGCGCCTGTGGTTCCTGCGGGTGGGCCTGTACCAGCTCCAGCGGCCC
>PWXP01000636.1 GCA_003561895.1 Planctomycetaceae bacterium
CCCAGCGGCCCGACGCACCAGCGACGCACCACGCGCGGCATCCACCGCCGCACCGCCCGCTCGAACAGGTCGAGCCGGTACCGCCGGTAGCCGGCGAAGTTCTCATCGCCCCCGTCGCCGGAAAGCGCCACGGTCACGTGCTCGCGGGCGACCTGGGAGACATAGAACGTGGGCACGGCCGAGTAGTCGGCAAACGGCTCGTCGAAGTGCCAACTCAGCCGGTCGACCACCCCGGCGGCGTCGGCGCGGACCACGTGCTCGTAGTGCTCCGTGTGGTATCGCTCGGCCACGCGGCGGGCGTGCGGCAACTCGTTGTACCGCGCCTCGTCGAATCCGACCGATGCCGTGACCAGCGGCTGCTGCCCGGCCCGGGCCATCATGGCCACCACGGCCGAGGAATCGACCCCGCCGCTGAGGAACGCGCCCAGCGGCACGTCGCTGGCCAGTTGGGCGCCGACGGACTCCTCCAGCCGCTCGACCAGTTCCTGCTCCACGTCGGCCCGGTCGGCGGCCAGCGGGCCGGCGTCGGTCAGGTCCCAATACTGCTCCACCCGAACGCCCGAGGCGTCAAACCGCAGCCAGTGCCCCGCCGGCAGCTTGTCGATGCCGCGGAACATGGTTTTCGGACAGGGGACGTATAGAAAGGTGAGATAATCGGAAAGGGCCTCCTCGTGCACCTCGCGGGGAACGTCGCCGTGGGCGAGGACGGCCTTGATCTCGCTGCCGAACATGAGGCGACCATTTTGCACCGTGTAGTACAGCGGCTTGATGCCCAGCGGGTCGCGCACGAGGTACAGGGCCCGCCGCCGCGTGTCCCACAGGCCGAAGGCGAACATGCCGCGCAGCCGGCGCACGCCCTCGATGCCCTCCTGCTCGTAAAGGTGCACGAGCACTTCCGAATCGGTTTGCGTTCGGAAGCGATGGCCCTTGGCCTCCAGTTCGGCGCGGAGTTCGCGGAAGTTGTACACTTCGCCGTTGTAGGTGACCCAGACGGTTTCGTCTTCATTGGCCAGCGGCTGGCGGCCGTCGGCAAGGTCGATAATGCTCAGCCGGGCGTGGCCCAGGCACACCCCCGGTCCCGACCAGGTGCCCGACTGGTCCGGCCCCCGGTGGCGCAACGAGTCGACCATGGGGCCGATCCGGCGTTGGAAGTCGCATGCCGCGCCGCCCGGTTCAACGATGCCGCAGATGCCGCACATGGGTTGGGAGCTAGTTGCTGGTTGCTAGTTGCTAGTTGCTAGTTGCTGGTTGCTGGTTGCTTGTGGCGTTGGTCGGGGCGGGCGCGGATGGAGCGTATCAATGCGCCGAGCATCTTCTCCACTTCGATGCAGTTGCGCACATGAGCCTTGGCGCGCTCTCGAGGTAGGAAACCCATGTCGCGCAACTTGTATAACCAGTTCTCCGATTCATTCGCCTCGCCGAGTGCGATGTCCAACGAATTGAGAAATTTCGCCTTGCTCCGGTTGAACCCCTCAGCGATGTTCGCCCCGATCGAGCCGAGACTCCGCACAATCTGATCGGCAAGGGCCGATGCTGCCCGAGTCCGCGGCAACCGGTCCAGTTCCTTCAGCACCTCCAAGAACAGTTCATGCGACTTCCGCCACACATCCAAATCGGTAAAATGCTCAACCTTTCCCTTCCCCATGACTCTCTCCTCCCAAAAACACGTGAACAGTTTCAACCAACAACCAACAACCAACAACTAGCAACTAGCAACTAGCAACTAGCAACCCTCTCGAATACCGCCATGTACCCGTCGGTCATGGCGCGGACGGAGTAACGTTCGACCGCCTTCTGCCGCGCGGCTTCAGCCAGCCGGCGACACAGGGCCGGGTCGAGCAGGAGCTGCCGCATCGCGCCAGCCAGCGGCTCCGGCGCCGCCGGCGGAACCACCAGGCCGGCGCCGTGGTCCAACACGTCGGGCACCGCGCCCACGCGCGTACCGACCAACGGCCGGGCGGCCATCATGCACTCGAGCACGACCAGCGGCAGCCCTTCGCACCGGCTGGACAGCACGAAGGCGTCGGCCGCCGCGTACAATGCCTGCATGTCGGCCTCGAACCCCAGCAGCTTCACCACCCCCTGCATCCCCAGCCGCTCGCGCAGCGCGAGCACTTGCTCGTAATACGCCGCGTCGGCCGCCGTGCCGGCAATCAGCACGGTGAACGGTCGTTCCGGGCATGCGCGGCGCAGCAGGGCGGCCGCCTCGACCAGGTCGTCGAATCCCTTCTCCGGCCGGATGTTCCCCGCCGCCAGGAACGCGAACTGCTCCTCGGCCAGCCCCAGCCGCTCGCGCGCCGCCCGCCGCTGCGATGGGTCGGGCAGCAGGTCCGGCACCCCGTTGACGATCACCTCGAACCCGCCCGGCAGCCCGAAATACTCGCAATGCCGCATCCCCGCCTCCTCCGACACGGCCGTCAACGCCGCCAGCCCCCGCGCCGCCAGCCGGTGATAGCGCCGATGCCGCGGGAACCCGCCCGTGTACAACGCCCCGTGGGCGGTGAACACCACCGGCCGGCGCCAGAACAGCTTGGCGGCCAACATGACGTACGGCAGGCTGGGCAGGTCGTGCACGTTCAGCACGTGCGGGCGGAACCGGCGCAGCAACCGGCCCAGGCGGACCATGGCGGGCAGGTCGTATCCGCGGCAGCTTTCGAGGGCGGCCACCGGCACTCCCGCCGTTTCCAGCGCCCCGCCCAGTTCGCCTTTCCCTCCGAGCGACACGACTATCGGCGCCGCCCCGCGCCGCGCCAGTTCCGCCGCCAGGTGCACCACCACCCATTCCGCCCCGCCCGCGCGAAGCTCCGAAAGTACCAGGGCGATGCGGCGATCGGAGAGGGGCATTTTGGATTTTGGATTTTGGATTTTGGATTTCCTTCGTCCTTCATTCTTCATTCTCCCTTATCCCTTCTCCCCTCTCCCCTCTCCTATCTCCTATCTCCTATCTCCGAACCCCGCACTCCCATCTCTTCGTTCTCCATGATGCGTTTCAGGCAGACGGGCAGCATGAGGAACCAGACCCAGAACTCGATGTAGGTGAACGTGATGAACATGCCGCAGGCGAGCATGGTGGCCAGCGCGCAGATGAAGCCGAACGCCAGCAGGGCCATGTCGTCGCCCGCCCCGTTC
>PWXP01000023.1 GCA_003561895.1 Planctomycetaceae bacterium
CTCCTTGGCCGCGACGAGGTACTCCTGCTGCTCGGGCGTGAGGTCCGTCTGTAGGGCCAGTTCGGTCATGGCGATGACTGCGTTCAGGGGGGTGCGGGCCTCGTGGCTCATGTTGGCCAGGTTCGCGGAGAATGTGCCCATGCCCCATACCCTGGCCATCGACTTCGGCGTGCGGAACATTGGCCTGGCGCTGGTCGAGCACCATGCCGAACAGGGCGTAACCAACCGCGTGCGTTACGCCGCAACGGTGGTGGTCGATGCGATTTGGCTAGGCAAGGCCGTGAAAGGTCGGCCGGAGGCCCGCCGTATTCGGCGAACGCGCAAGACGCACCGCCGGCGAATGGAGCGGTTGGCCCAGGCACTCCACGGTATGCCCGGCGATGAGCACATCGTGCGTTTCTGCCGCCGGCGCGGGTACGCCTACGATCCGCCCGAGGAACTCGACGACGCGGCCGAGTCGTTCCACATCCCGCGCGAACGGTTCTTCGCCGCGCTGGCCGAAGAAATCAAGCGATGCGTCCCGGCGGAACATCGCCATGCCATGCTCGCCGCGTGCCGCAGGCATCTCAACGCCTCCCGGCGTCGCGAGGCGGAACTGCGGCCTGCCCGCTTCGAGAATCGCAACCGGGTCAAGTGCCGCTGGGCGGGCTGTAGCCGGAACGTTCCGCGGGCGGGGAACGACTATCGCGGCCGGTTGCAGCAGGCGTTGTACGTGTGGCTGAAGCCCATCTTCGACCGGTCGGAACAGCCCGCCACCCTGCGTCGCTCGGTGGACCATTGGATTGCCGAATTGGACGGCCTGGCCCGTTGGCGGGCGGCCGCGGAACAGCTCGACGACGACGCCCGCAAAGAGCAAACCAGGCGGCGAACCCGCGTTTACAGGAATCTGCTCGCGCGGATCGACCGGGAAATGCCCGATGACGTGGCCGAGCGTTTCCGGGAGGCGTGGGCAACCACCTACCGCGGCAATTTGAACGACATCGTTACGGGGAAGCAAGGCGGCCGATGCACCTATTGCCGCAAGCACTCGGACCAGTTCGTCGACGACTTCCTGGCCGGCCGCCCCATCCCGCATGGCGAGGAGGTGACTGAACGCGACCTGATCAGCCGAAAGCAGCAACTCATCTTCAGCCGCTTGTGGCGGCTAATCGAGGCCCGGCTTCTTCCCCTGGCCGGCGGGCGGATCGACCGCGTCGTGGTCGAGCGCGTGGCGTTCGACGTGCTGGCCGGGCGCCGCAAGAACCGGCAGAAGCTTGGGGAGGAGTCGGCAGCGGAGATGTACTGGTACGGCCCGCAGTATGGTTTTCCGTCGCGTCTGGACATGCTCAAGGCCGAGTTCGACGGCAAGTGCGCGTACTGCGACAATCCGCTTGCAGAAGAAGTGGAGCACCTGTTGCCCCAAAGCGAGTTCCCGCTGAACTCGTACTTCAACGTGTTGCCCGCGTGCCGGGAATGTAACCGGAAGAAGGGCGCCCGCCCCGCCTCGGCGGCCCGCCTGACGGTAACGCCCGAGGCGGTTGCGGCTTACTCGAAATATATCGCCGGGCTCCGCGTGCCTCACCTCTTCCACACGATCAAGAAGGGCATGTTGACCCTCTTGAGCCGCGGCGGCGACTTAGCCGTGGCGGAACGGCAACTCGGGCTGATCGCCAACAACCTGGTGACCATTACCAACACGCAGCGCGGCCCACGCCCGTTGGCCCGCTATCTGGCCACGAAGCTTGGGCGGGCGACGGGACACCGGCCGGAGGTAGGTTTCACGGCCGGCCGCCACACGGCCCTGTACCGCGAGATGCTGCTACCCGATTACGACAAGCCGGCGGCTCGCGACGAGGGCGACCTCGTGAACCATGCCGTCGACGCGATTGTACTCGGGTGCCGGTTGCCGGCGGCCACCGTACTGGAAGGTCAGAAGTGGTTCCAGACGCCGGGTGGAATCCGGACGTGGCGAAGCGATGTCTCTCGGGCGGGACCCGAGCTTGCCGGCGACGTGCCTCGGGTGGAAGGCCCGGAACCAATCGCGTACTTCGAGGACGACCTCGGGGCCGGCTATTTCCGCATCGACATGAGCGCATTCAACTGGAACCAGAAGCGGAAGTCCGGCCACCGGATGGACCCGATTGGTATGACAAGGGCCGGCCGCCCGATTGACCGCGAACCGACGGCGGAGGTGCTCAAGCATTTGCAGAAGGCGGCCTCGCGACCGGGCATGATCACGAGGATTGCGCATCCCGCCTTACGCAAGGCGCTCGAGGCGGCGCCGGACCGCGCGGCGGAAACATTCATCGCCTGGCTGCAACAGACCACCGAGGCCGGCTTGAACGCCAATGCTATGGGGCGGCACCCGGCCGACCAGCAGCGCCAGGCGGTCTTACGGCAGTTCACGTCCACGCCCGTCGAACACTTCCTTGGCGACGACGCGACGGCCGACGTGCCGGGGATTGTGGGCGTTCGCTGCCTGAAGAACACTTCCGCCAGTGTATTCGATGTGCCCCGCTCCGACGCGGCCGGGCGCGTGTTCCAGCATTACAAAGGCGACCCGCGCATCAGCCGCATTTACGTGGGCTACCGGCACCGCAATGGGCAACTCGATCGTTCCCGGCCGGTGGTGTACTGCGTGAACCAGGTCCACGCCGTCTGGCAGCGCACCGTGGGGCGCGATATCGACCTTGACCATCCGCCGGGCAGCCCCCTGCGCGGCCGCCCGCTGGGCTCGACGGAGGAGCCGGAAAAGGCGTTCCTCGCGCATTGGCACGCCGCCCTTGACCGCTTGTGTGCGCAAGCGGGAATCGTCAAGCGGTTTGTGCTATACCAAGGCTGCGTGCTCGAAAAGGCCGACGGCACCCACTTCCAGTTGCGCAATTTCGACAAGAGTCAGCCGTGGATCAACGCCAACACGTTCCGCCATATCCGCCGGGTCTATCGTTCGCCATTACGCTTTGCAGCGGAGGACGGCGCAGGGCGAGACGTATGAAGGGTCGAGTGAATGGTCTGGGGCGCCGAGACCGAACCAGTGAAACAGCGAATCGAGCATAAAATGGCACGGTTGCGGCAACGGGGAACTCGGTTGCGGCCGGCGGGGGAGTAGACAAGCGAGTGAGGCGAACACAACTGCACGCGAGTTCGCTGGCTTGCCCCTGAATGGCGCCCGGCCGCTCCTACGAAGTAAAGCACAACTGGGGTCTGCCGCACGAAGGTTTGCAGCGCGTAGCGCGCACGGCCCGGGAATCGTCCAATCGGCGCGGGTCGATCAGGCACACCGTGGCGCCCACCTCAACGCAGTCGGCAAGCCGTTCACTCCGCAGCACGTCGAGCATGCGCCACGGATGCCCCAGCCCGGTTGTCTCGATGAGTAGCCGCTCTGGGCGCTCGTGTCGCACGACCTGGTCGACAGCGGCATCCATCGGCACGTCGGCGCTGCAACAAAGGCAGCCGCCGGCCACCTGGCGAATCACCACGCCCTGCTCGGGCATTCACTACTCAACTTGTCCGACCGGCAAACTTGTTGTATGCTGCGTGCGTGCCGATCCAGTACCAGATATTGATATCACCGTCTTTTACATACAGCGCGCGATACTGCATCGTAATACCGACGGACCAAGTGCCCGGCTTGTGACTCCCTGTCTTGCAGTCCTTCAACTGGTGGTGGCGCAGTGAACGAAGTTGAGGATCGGTATGGAACCGCAAAGCGACTTTTCGCGTCAACTCCTGCACGTCCCGGGGAAGCCGCTTGTACTGTTCGCGGTACCCACTGGTCGTTCGATTCTGCTGCCTAAATGAACTCGGCAGTCTGTCCATGGCGGGAGTCTTCCAGCGCTTCATCCCGCAAAGCGACGAAGGATTGAGGTAATTCGTCAACAGTCTCGAACGCGTCGACTATGGCCCGCGCCTCCTCGTAGCAATTCTCGAACTCCCCAAGATTCTCGAGATCGTAGCCGCGCTGCTGCTGGCGGCGAACCGAGTTGTGTGCGTCGCGACACGCCTCAAGCCACCGACGAAATAGGTTGCGAAGCTCTTCGTCGGTAGCCTCTGAGTGCTCGACTTCGCCCGACAAAACGGCGCGTCGAGTGCGCCTGTCAAGCCTGATCAGCCAGTGGAATGCGTCGATTCCTAACTGCAGGAAGTCCTCGCACTCGTAGCACTCCATGGCCTCGTGGTGTTCGCGCATGACCTCTTCGTGCCGATGGAACTCGTTCACACGGTCGCGAACAATGTCATCAAGTCCCATATCGAAACCCCTGGCAGGATGGACGTTGCGTAGAGTACCACTTCCGATGCGGTGCATCAATACCATTTATTCGGCCGGTATCCGTCCCCAGGGCCATCTCTTTATATCATGGGCCGAAAAGCCTGCGGGGTCAATGACCTACCACAAGAAACTTATCGCCCCCTGCGTTCGGGGGCCGTTCCAGCCGCCGTGCGCCTACCCTTTGACTGACGCTCATTTGGGGGGAAGGGGATTCGTTGCGTCCTGGCGTGGTTTCTCCTAAGCCGGGTTAATCCACGACGGGGTGTCGCCCCCTTAAGTGACTATGGTGTATGCTCTTACGAACAATCGACCCATTGCCAAACCACCATCTTGCGGGCCGGTGCGGTAAATACCGCAGGGTCACGCTTTAAAAGTTAAATCTCGCCAGCGCCGCGTTTGGATTCGGGCCTGGCGATGGCCGCCGCCAGGCGATCGACTACACCGGCCACGTCGTACTCCCCTTCGCGGATCTTCCGCCGTATTGTGCTCACCGAGGTCGACGAGAAGCAGACGCCCGGTTTCGCGAAGTGCCCAAAGAGCAGCCTGCGCCGGGTGTCCACCGGAGCGATACAAAAGATAGATCGCCTCGGTGAAGCAAGGCCAGGTCGTCTCCAACGGCCCACTGGGAAGGACTTTCGCCGCCGCGGCGCCGCTTCCGTGATTTGGGTCGTTGCGGTTGATGAGCGCCACCAGCGGGCCTGTGTCGGTGAGAATCACAACGGCCCCCGCTGATGCCCTTCAAGCAATGCTTCGGTGAACCGATGGCCGCAATCCTCCGAGAACGGTTCGCTCGCGCCATCGACCGTGCCAATGTGCCCGGCCAAGAAGTCAAACAGCGTTTCTCCAGGGGACGCGTTCGGCGCCTCCGCCACGGCAAACGTGCGCCGCAAACTGTCGAGGATCTAACAAAGGGGACATTACTGATTTTCGGGCGTCTTGCGTGGTCGGCCGGGCCCGCGCAGGGTGAATTCGAGGCCAAGTCGCGTGGCGATCGGATGCGTCCAGGAGTCGGTGCCCAGGGGACGACCGCGTTCGATGCTCCTTCGGATGGCTTGGAGCTTCTCCGCGGGGAGATCGTGGTTGACCTGTGCGAGCCAGTTGCGCGGACGCGAGACCGGCCAGGGGCTAAGGTGGGACAAGTCGTGCGAGTCCCGCCAACGAATGTGCAAGGAATGGATCATGCCGGCTGATGGTGGGACTCGCTCCACTTGGCCCACCCTACGCGTACTCGTCCCACGCTACGTTTGGCCGGCGGACAAGGCGGCGCCGCAACCCGTCTGCGGCGGATCTTCGACATTCATCGGGCCCTGGCCTGATTTTGGGCTGGACATTTGAGAAAAACTTGTTATAGTGTGCACGTGTATATGTATCAGGCAGCGGTCGTGCTGTGAAGGGATTAGGCGCGCGGCAGATGGCAATCTAAGGAGGTTAGGGCCATGGAGGGACAATCTCAGGCTTCTCGTGACGCCGAGGGCGGCGAAATGCAAGCGAAGACCGGGCTCGCGATACCCGAGCCTCAAACACACCCGGCGACCAAGGCGAGCGCGGAGGAAGCGGGCAGCCATCCCCTCTGGGCGCTCGACGACGCGGCACTGGACGACGTGCCCGACGAGGTCAAGGGGGCGATCGACGACGTGGTGCGGCCGGCCTACTTGCGCTTCGTCGTCGAGACGCACGACCCGATCGAACGGTCGCTTGGCATGACGCTCGTGCACCTGATGTGGCTGGAAGTGCTCCAGCAACACCACGCCCAAACGGAATACCGTACGTTCAACTGCATGCTGGGACTGCCCGACGGCGGGTACGAGCAAATGAACCAGCAGCTCCGCCTCCTGCAGGGTAAAGTGCGACTCGGCCAGTTCCTCGTCAAACTGCAAGAGGCACGCGAGCGGAGTGAAGCCCGACGCTCGGCGGGGTCGGACCACCCACGGGAATGCCTGCCCGCTGCAAAAACGGAAATGGAGCCGGAGGACGAACCACAAGACGAGGACGAGGCGCCCTTCGCCGTGAATGCCAGTATTCGGCCGCCGCTGGACGCCGTTATTGAACGACGGGAAGCGCGACGGCCTGAACCAGAAGAGGGATGAGTGACCAGCGGCGAAAAGCGGAAATTATGGATTTTGTTGACCAACAGATCGAACGACGCTTCCACGCGGTGCGGGCACAAATCGTTTCACGGCAGGCACTTTTCGCTGTGCAGGGGTCGGTTCTGGCCACCTGGCGAACCCGCGATGGACGCCGGTTCGGCCCCTACTTTCGGGTATCCTATCGCGAGTATCGAGGGAGCCGGGCGGTGCAGCGCGCCATCTATTTGGGGCGCAGCGAGCCGTTGGCCCGGCGCGTGCGCGAGCTGCTCGAAAAGCTGCAAGAGCGCCATCGGGCCCGGAAGCGGCGTGCGAAGCTACTGGCCGAAGCCCGCGCGGACTTCGCCCGCGCGAAACGGGAACTCCGGCGCACGCTGGCGCCCCTGGGCGTCCAGGTTAAAGGCTACGAGTTGCGGGGGGCGGCCCGGGTGGTGCGACGGTCATTGTCCAGCGATCCGAATTGATGAACAACTCCAGCCTACGTTACCAGCAACCAGCGATGGGGCGCGTCGTGTCCGGGCCAGGCGGCGGGCGGGGTTGCGGGGAAGTGAGCGCCGCCGGAAGCGGTTGCGGAGGCGATCGAGCATGTGGCGGCCGGCGCGGGCCGGTGCTGGTTCAACTGCCCTCGAACCAGGGTAAGGACGTAGCCAAGCTCGACGCATTTCTGGAAGAGTTCAAAGCCGTGACCCACCCTGCGCGGTGGAAAATGGCCGTCGAGTTCCGCAACGCCGATTGGCTGTGCCCGGAAACCTACCACGTGCTCGACCGCCGCCGGGCCGCCCTTTGCCTGCACGACATGCCGCCGGCCGCGGTCGCTGAACCGAATGACGCCGCCTTCGTCTACATCCGGCGCCATGGGCCGGCGGGCGATTACCGCCACTCCTATTCCGACCGCGCCCTTCGCGAAGACGCGCAGCGCATCCGCCGCTGGCTGGAAGAAGGGCGGATGGTGTTTGCCTACTTCAACAACGACGCCGAAGCCTGCGCCGTGGGCAATGCACGGCAACTGAAGGAGGAGCTTGGCGACAGCGAATGATGGGGGAACGCCCTGGCTAGCCAAGGGGGTCACGATGCGAACTCCCCGCCGATGCCGTACCGTCTGATCGAAAAACCATGTTTACCAATACGTACCTGCCCCATGTCTCCGGTGTGGCCCGCTCGGTGGAGACCATCCGCGACGACCTGCGAACGTTGGGACACGACGTGTACGTGGTCTGCCCGACCTTCCCGGGCGCGACGAAATCGACCGAGACGGTGCTGCGAGTACCCGCTATCCAGAACTTCAACGGCAGCGACTTCTCGGTGCGCATTCCGTTGCCCGGCGCCATCAGCAGCCATCTTCACGAGTTCCATCCGGATGTCATCCACGCGCACCAGCCCTTTCTGCTGGGCGATGCGGCGATGCGGCGTTGCGGGCGGCGCGCGAGTGGGCCCGGCCCCTGGTTTTCACGCATCACACCATGTATGAGGACTATACGCACTACGTGCCGGGCAATCAGGAGCGCCTTCGGCAGTTTGTCATCCGCCTCAGCACCGACTACGCCAACTTCTGCGATCATGTGATTGCCCCGAGTGAAAGCGTCGCCGAGTTGATTCGCCGGCGCGGGGTCGAATCGACGATCACGGTCATACCGACCGGGATCGACCTGGCCTTCTTCGCCGGCGGCAATGGGCGAACGATACGCGAGGAATTGGGCATTCCCCCGAGCCGCAAGGTGATCGGCCATCTCGGGCGCCTGGCGCCGGAGAAGAATCTCGATTATCTGGCCGAAGCGATTGCCCTCTACCTCGGCCAGGAAGCCGGCGCCGGAAGTTGTTGCCTCATGGTGGGAGGCGGGCCGTCGGAAGAGCCGATCGAGAAGATCTTTCAGGGGCGGGGCGTAGCCGATCGCCTGTACATGGCCGGCCGGCGTACGGGGCAGGAACTGGCCGATGCGTATGCAGCCATGGACCTTTTCGCCTTCGCCAGCAAGACCGAGACGCAGGGCATGGTCTTGGCGGAAGCGATGGCAGCCGGGAAGCCGGTCATCGCGCTGGATGCGGCCGGCGCGCGGGAAGTCGTCCATTCGTCCGAGGCGGGACGCCTCCTTCACGGCGATGCCGACGTGGAAACCTTTGCGGGCGCTCTCGCGGAGTTTCCCCTTGCGGGAGACGCGTACCGCAAACATGTCGATGCCGCCACCGAACGTGCCCGCGTATTCAGCCGCCAACACTGCAGTCGCCGGCTCGCCGGCGTCTATGAGCAACTTGACCGGGAGGCGCGCCGCCAGTCCGATGACGAGCGGCACAGCGCCTGGGATGCGTTGCTCGCCCGCGTGCAAACCGAATGGGAACTACTAGCCGCCCGAGCCAGCGCCTTGGTCGCCGCAGCGGAAGCCAAGGAGGACTCAAAACGCGAGAGATAGGAGATTCTCCGTCAGGTTGGGGTGGCCCGGAAGACGTGACGTCGTTGCAAGCGTCAGAACCCTACCGCCCGCATCAGCCAAACGACCGCCGGCACCGTCACCACGCTGGCGAGGGTGCTGACGAAGATGGCCCGGGAGAGCATGGGTCCTGACGGACAACCGTGCTTCGGCCGGGCCGACGGCCGGCTCAGGGGGCCGCATGCCGCACGAGATCCAGGAAATCCCTGGGGCTGAGCACGGTTGTGCCTTTGCATGCCTTCTTGGGGAAGTGTCGGAGGTTTCCGGTCACCAGCATGGCGCCCCCGGCGGCGGCAGCTTCCAGGAAGGGCAGGTCCGCAGGGTCGGGGAGGGAGGTCGCAGGCGGGACCGCCGCCACCGGCTCGGCGATAGAGCGAATCCATTCGAGCACGATGGCCGCATCCTCCGGACGAATGCCGAGTTCGCGGCGGTACAGCACCGATTCGTACTCGTCGAGAATCCTGTCGTCGGCGCACAGATCGAACGCGCCGTCGGCCAGCAAGTCGATGATTTGGGCGCACGTGCCGCCCGCCGTCATGGCGGCCGAGACGATGACGTTGGTGTCGAGCACGATCTTCACCGTGCCGCTCGCCTTTCGCGCCGAGCCTTGGCGACGACGGCGTCGATCTGGTCCATCGTCAGGCGGTCCAGGCTGTCGGCCTTGGCCTTCGCCCGGATGCGTCGCAGCGCGGCCTGGGCCCGCGCTCGCCGGATGGCCAAGATCTCCTCTTCCACCCCGTCGGGGTCCACTCGAGTCATGACCGCAAACGGACGGCCGTTGGCCGTGACGACCACCTCGCGGTCAGCCTGAAGGTCTTGGCGAAGCCTCGCCGTGTTGCTCCGCAGGTCGCGAATGGTGATGAACTTCATCCGTTGTACTCCCGAGGACAATGCACTTGAACGGTATCTTTAGTGTACGCAATAATGCGCCGATTGTCAAGGAGCCTGCGTCCCGTTGGGTACAGCCGTTCACGGGGGACGGTCTCAATGGAATCGCGGGAAGATCGGGAACTTCGCGTCAGAACCCTACCGCCCGCATCAGCCAAACGACCGCCGGCACCGTCACCACGCTGGCAACAGTGCTGACGAAGATGGCGCGGGAGACCAGCGGCACGTCGCCGCCGTATTTCTCCACGACGATCGAGCAGGTTACCGCCACAGGCATGGCCGAAATGATCACCACGATGGTGAGAGTGTCCGGCGCCAACCGCAGGTTTACCAACTCCGCCAACCCGACGAGCAGGAGGACGGCCGCCGGCACCGCGGCCAGCCGGACGGCCGCGATGGCGACCACGTGCCGGTTCCATGCGTCGCGGGCTCCGGCGCCGGCCAGCAGCGATCCGGTGACGATCATCGAGAGCGGCACCGTCACCTCGCCGACGAATGCCGCCGCCTGCACGATGATGCTCAAGGCGGCGAGCGACACGCCGACCTCCGTAACGTCCAGCTCTTCGAGCGTCTGCGTCCATGGAAAGGCCAGGGCCACCGCAATGCCCAGGATCGTTGCCAGCAACCCCGGGTTCAAGGCGAGCTTTCGCAACGAGGCTAGGTCCGGCTTGCCCCCACGTACGATCCACACGCCCGCGCTCCAGAACACCAAGAGCGCGCCGACGTTGAAGAGCAAGACGGCCCGCTCACCTTCCGCACCGTACAGGGCGATGGCGATCGGCAGTGGAATGAACAACCAGTTGGGGGAGCCGATCGTGAAGGCTACCGAGCCGCGATGGGGCTCGCCATCCTTATTCAGCAACGGCGAGACGAGGTAGCCGATGCCTCCGCCCAATAGAAGCATGCCCGCTCCAAGCACTGGCAAATACCAGCTTTGCGCCAGCTTCTGAGCGTCGACCGTCCGAAGCATCGAGGTGAATACCAGCGCCGGGAATGCGACGTCGACCGCGAAGTTGCTGAGCATCTCCGTCGCGCGCCCGTCGAGTAACTTGAACTTGCGCACGAACAGGCCCGTGACGATCACGAGGAACAGCATGGCAATCGTTTCGATGACGCGAACGACTTCGTCAGTCACTGGGGCCGTTCCTCATTCCGCGAGTTTCTACAAAGGGTCGCTGTCTGGGCTGCGCACCGTCACCGGGCGGCTGCCATGTCGCTGGGGCGGGGCGTGCTCCGCGCGGGTGTCCGCCGCTTCATGGATACCAATGAGGAACTCGTTCCTGTTCGCACACCGCCCCCTTTTCACAGGGGAGTCCGATACACAGTATTGTCGAGCCGCTCTTAACCGGCGACGGGCGTTTCCCGGAGATCGAGCAACTCGACCTGTTCGGGCCTTGGCCGCAGCCAGTCAAGCCAGGCGGCCGAGCCGTCGGCCAGCCTGCCGGGATTCACAACCGTGGTGCCGGCGATCTGCTGCACGCCGCGGTGCTCGGTCCGGCCGCCGACGGCACACAGGTCGGGATGGTAGCTGTCGATCAGTTCACCGGCAATCGCGGCTCCGTCGCCCGCGCCGCCCATGGGGCCGGGAGGCGGTGCCCCAAGCAGGAGCACCTTGCGGGGCTTTTCGACCGCCCACAACGGCCGCAGCAGATACTCCGCCACGCTGCGCGATACCCGCACCGAGTGTTCGCCGGTATCCACCCATTCGGTGAGTTCTCCTCCGATACCGCAGATGGCAACGTCGCGATTCGTAGCCAGGGCACCATGTACGAGGTGCAGTTTCGGGTTCTGAACCTCGGCCCCCATGCCAATGCGCAGGAACTCCCGCACGGGCACGTCGTGGCCGGCGGGCACGAGCGCCGTGAAAACGTCGATTCTCGCCATGGTTTCAAAAAACTCGGCGTACCACTCGGCTTCCTGCGGCGTCAAGTCCTTCTTTCCCGTGCCCCTCGCTCGTTGCTCATCCGGCTTCAGGATGCCGCCGAGGAACAAGATGCCGGCGGGGCGGCGTTGTTGAACCGCCTGCTCCAACAGTTCCAGGGCCTTGTGCGATCCATCCATTCCACCACAGATCAGCCATTGTCTCATGATGTCTCCTCCGCGTTACGGGTCATTCGTGGGTTAGGCGGTGTAAAACAATAAACTACCGGGAACTTCAAGCGTGGGATAGGCTTCCAGCCTGTCTTTTCCGGCGACAGGCTGGAAGCCTATCCCACGCAATTCGGTAGGTTATTGGGTTA
>PWXP01000102.1 GCA_003561895.1 Planctomycetaceae bacterium
GCAGAAACGGAAACGCCGCACTGGCCGGGCTTTCCGCATACGTGCCATCGTCCTGGAGCAACTCGACCCGCAGCCGCTGGCCGTCGTAGTGCCAGACCTCGGGCACGCCGAGGTCGGCGTAAATGGGCGCCTTGTCGATCCAGGGTCGGGAAATCTCGACTTCCACGGCCAGGTCCGGCGGGGGGTCGCGCTGGAGCGTCAAGTGCTTCCGCCCCCGCACCTTCGGCTCGTTGGCCACGTAGTACGACTCGTCGGCCTCCACGCCCCGCCGCGTCAGTTCGCGCTTAAGAGTCCATGACCTTGTACTGCGGATCGGAATGTCCAACTCTAGGGTCATTATTCCGATCATTCGACCGATCAGCGTCGCGAACTGCTCATGGTCTGTTGAAGGCGACATGAGTTCGAGCCTCCCCTGGTCGTAGGTCAGCCGGGTGCCGGTGTGCTCCAGGTCGGCCACGAGCGCCTCGTACGTGGCCCACGAGATGCCGTTGAGCAGGAAGCGTTCTTCCGCCTGGCACTTTTCCAACACGGTGGACATGGGAACCCCCTTTTCACCTATCTCGCGCCAACTCGTCGCGCACCCAGTCGCGGAAGCGGCGGATCCAGGTTGTTTCGTCGGTTTCGGGCAAACGGTCAAGGAACTCCTCGATTTTTCCAATCGGCAGAAACGGAAACGCAACACTGGTCGGGCTTTCCGCGTACGTACCGTCCTGCTGAAGCAACTCGACCCGCAACCGCCCGCCATCGTAGTGCCAGATCTCGGGCACGCCGAGGTCGGCGTAGATAGGCGCCTTGTCGATCCAGGGTCGGGAGATCTCGACCTCCACGGCCAGGTCCGGCGGGGGGTCGCGCTGGAGCGTCAAGTCTCTCCGGCCGCGAACGCGCGGTTCGTTGGCCACATAGTACGACTTGTCGGCCTCCACGCCCCGCCGCGTCAGTTCCAGCTTGAGGGTCCACGATCCTGTCGTGCGAATCGGAATGTCTAGCTCTAGGGTCATTGTTCCGATCATTTGACCAATGATCTCTGCAAACCATTCATGATGTCCTGAAGGCGACATGAGTTCGAGCCTCCCCTGGTCGTAGGTCAGCCGGGTGCCGCCGTGCTCCAGGTCGGCAAGAAGGGCCTCATACGTGGCCCACGAGATGCCGTTGAGCAGGAAGCGTTCTTCCGTCTGGCACGTTTCCAACACGGTGGACATGGGAACCCCCTTTCGCGGGAAGGTCGGAAGCGTCCGAGAGAGGTGCGCCGCCGCGACCGGCACCCCTTCCCGGCCACTTAATTATAGTCGATACAAGTCGGCGAGCATACTACAATGAAGGTGGTAATGGGTACGAGTGGCTCGGACGGTGCCGTGACGCACCCCCAAAGATGCCAGCCCTTCTGCCGGCGCGGAGCAGCGAGTATCATCGAAGTATGAGCCAAGTGACCGAAAAGCCCACTGCCGACCCCCCCGCGGCCGAGCCGCCGGAGCCGCCTTACCGGGCGCTGGTGGTCGACAACGACCCATCGCACGCCGAGACCGTGGCCGAAGCCCTGGATCGCGTCGGGTTCGAGTGCCGGGTGGCCACTTCCGGCGTTGCCGGCGCCGCGGAAGCCGAGCAGGCCGCCTTCGACGTGGTGGTGACCGACCTGGTGATGACCGATCTGGACGGCCTGGGCGTGCTCGAGCGGACCAAGGCGGCCCAGCCCGAGGCGCAGGTGATCCTGGTCACCGGCCACGGCACGGTGCCCTCGGCGGTCGACGCCATGCAGCGGGGGGCGTTTAGCTACCTGTTGAAGCCGCTCGACATCGGGCAGCTTCGCGCGGCGGCGCAGCGGGCCGCCGAGACCACCCGCCTCCGGCGGGCGAACCTCGAACTCCGCCGACGGCTCGACGAAAAGTTTGGTTTCGAGGGCGTGGTGGGCGACAGCCTCCAAATGCGCGCCGCCCTCGAACGCCTCAAACGCATCGCGCCGACCAACGCCGCCGTGCTCATCCAGGGCGAGACGGGCTCGGGCAAGGAGCTGGTGGCGCAGGCCATCCACCAGAACAGTCCCCGCAAGAGCAAGCCCTTCGTGGCCCTGAACTGCGCCGCCCTGAGCGAGAACATCCTGGAGAGTGAGCTGTTCGGCCACGTGCGGGGGGCGTTCACCGATGCCTCGAGTGATCGGGTCGGCAAGTTCGAATACGCTCACGGCGGCACCATCTTCCTCGACGAGGTGGGCGACATGCCCCTGCCCACCCAAATCAAGCTCCTCCGCGTGCTCGAGAACGGCGAGATTACCCGGGTGGGATCGAACCAGCCGATCCGCGTGAATGTTCGGCTGCTTTCGGCCACGAATCGGGACCTGGAGGATTCTCTCCAGAGCGGAGCCTTCCGCCGCGACCTGTACCACCGCTTGAAGGTCGTCACCGTCCGCCTTCCGCCGCTCCGGGAACGCCGCCAGGACATCCCCATTCTGATCGACTATTTCATGAAGCAGTTCGCCAAACAGCACGGCAAGCAGGTGAAGGGGATGACCTCGTCGGCACGTCGGCGGCTGGGGTCGTTCGACTGGCCGGGCAACGTGCGGCAGCTTCGCAACGTGGTCGAGAGCATGGTCGTGGTCGACTACGACGGCCTGCTCGACCGGGACGACTTGCCCGAGGAACTGGCCGACCCGGGCACCTCCTCCGAGCCGGAGACTTCGCCCGGTACCGCGTCACTGGCGAAACTGGTTGGAAAGCCGCTCGACGCACTCGAACGATTGTTCATTGCCGAAACGCTCCAATTCACCGGCGGCAACCGGGAGGAAGCCGCCCGCATGCTCGGCATCGGGGAGCGGACGCTATACCGGAAGATCAAGCAGTACAACATTTGAGCCGCGAGGGGCCGGTTCCCGTTTTCGCGGCGCCGCGGTCCCGGGGCGCAATCGCCTCCGGTTCCGCCGCGAAACGGGGACGTTCCCCCGGAAAACCTTTTTGGTCGCCATGCCCATTCGCCAGTTATCGCAGTCGCTGATTAACAAGATCGCCGCCGGCGAGGTGGTCGAGCGCCCGGCGAGCGTCGTGAAGGAACTGATGGAGAACGCCATCGACTCCGGGGCGTCGCGCGTCGACGTGTCGGTCGTCAAGGGCGGCAGCGACCTGGTGCGCGTGGTGGACAACGGGCACGGCATCGCGGCCGAGGAATTGCCCCTGGCCGTGGCCAGCCATGCGACCAGCAAGCTTGCCGAGGCCGACGACCTGTTCCGGGTGGGCACGCTGGGATTCCGCGGCGAGGCGCTGGCCTCCATCGCCGAGATCAGCCGCACCGTCCTGCGCAGCCGAACCCACGAAAGCCCGGCCGGCGCCGAACTGGAGGTGGCCGGCGGGCAGCCGGGGGCCGTAACCCCCTGCGGCTGCCCCCCGGGAACGCTTGTCGAAGTGCACAACCTCTTCTACAACACGCCGGTGCGGCGGAAGTTCCTGCGGGCGGTGTCGACCGAGTTCGGCCACGCCAGCGAAGCGTTTACCCGCATCGCACTGGCCGCTCCGCACGTCCACTTCACCCTGCGGCACAACGATCGGGCGGTGTTCGACATTCCGGCGTCGGAAGGGCAACTGGAGCGCATCGGCCGGTTCTTCGGGCGCGAGTTGGTTGACCACCTGATTTACGTCGAAAGCGCCGACGGCGACATTCGGCTTTCCGGCTACGCGGCCCACCCCAGCCAAAGCCGGAGCAACAACCGCATGCAGTACGTGTTCCTCAACGGCCGTCACATACGCGACCGTGCGCTGCAGCACGCGCTCGGCGAGGCGTATCGCGGCCTGTTGACCGCGGGCCGTTATCCGATTGCGTTTGTCCGGTTCGAAATGCCCGCGGAGCTGGTCGACGTGAACGTGCACCCCACGAAGCTGGAGGTCCGCTTCCAGGATTCGGGACGGCTATACAGCCAGCTTCTATCGACGCTTCGCGGGAAGTTCCTGACCACCGACCTGGACACGCCGGTGCGCAGCCCGGAACCGCCCGCGGGGGCCGGCCAGGACGACCGCGCGCAGCGGATGCGGCAAGAGTTGGTGGACTGGGCGAAGGGCGCGGTCGCCTCGTGGCATCGGCCGGAGGGCGCCGCGGGCGATGCGACGCCGGGGCCCACGGCCGCCCCGGCGTCGGCCGCCGGCGGGGGCCCGCCGCTGGAGCTGACCCGAATCGACCGCCCACCAAGCCCGGCCGGCCGCGACGAGGAGCCACTGCCAAGCGCCTCCCCCCCGAACTCCCAAGCCGCGCCCGCTGCCGAGCCGGCGGGCCGCCTGACGGGGCTCCAGGTGCACAACAGCTACCTGGTGGCGGAAACCGACGAGGGCGTGACGATTATCGACCAGCATGCCTTGCACGAACGCATCCTGTACGAGCAGTTGCGCAGCCGGATCGAAGCCGGGCCCATCGAGACCCAGCAGCTCCTGGTGCCCGAACCCGTCGACCTCAGCGCCCCGGAGGCCGCGGCCGCCCTGGAAAACCGGGAACTGCTCGAACAACTCGGCCTGCAGATCGAGCCGTTCGGGGGCGACACGGTGCTCATTTCGGGCTATCCGGCCATGCTGGCCAACCTCAACCCGAGCGAAGTGCTCCGCGAGGTGCTCGACCGCATTTTGGCCGGAGTAAGGCACCCCGAGCGCCACGACCTGCTTGACGACCTGTTGCACTCGATCGCCTGCAAGGCGGCCGTCAAGGCGGGCGATCGGCTCACACCCGACGAGGTGACGGAACTGCTCCGGCAACGGCACCTCGTGGGCGACGCCCACCACTGCCCCCACGGTCGCCCCACCGCCCTGGTGTTCACCCGCGAGGAACTCGACAAGCAGTTCCGAAGGACGTAGGGCTTTCCGTTATATCCCGCCGCGCCCATTAGTCCAGCCTTCCCGGGTGCAGGAATGGGCTTGTCGTTGGAGTTCACGCTTTAGCGTGCGAACCCAGTATGGGCCAAATCCGGCACGCTAAAGCGTGAACTCCAACGACGTGACAAGGTAGCCGCCGCAAGCCCGTTCCTGGACCCCCCACCCCCTATTGGACAGCCGCGCCCGATGGCGCATAATAGAGTCGATGAACGGCCTACGGGGCCGTTTCCCCCCGGTATCGCCAACCCTTCGGGCACTTCCCATGATTTGCGTCAGCATTGGTCGCGGCCGGCACCGGCACGTGATGGCGGAGCATCGGCACCTGGTCGATCAGGGCGCTGAACTGGTCGAATTCCGCCTCGATTACATCACCGGCGAAGTGAACGTGAAGCGGCTGCTGGCCGATCGGCCCGGCGCCGTACTCATCGCCTGCCGCCGGGAGCGGGACGGCGGCAAATGGAACAAGGGCGAGGAAGCGCGGCTGACGCTCCTGCGGACCGCCATTGCCGAGGGGGTCGAGTTCGTCGACCTCGAAGACGACATCGCCGGCAGCATCCCCCGGTTTGGCAAGACCAAGCGCGTGGTGAGCCTCCACGACTTCCGCAAGACGCCCGAAGACCTCGGCGCCATCCATCGGCGGCTGGCCGAACTCGATCCCGACATCATCAAAATATGCACGATGGCCAACCGCCCGCACGACAACCTGCGGATGCTCGAACTGGTCGACCGGGCCGCCATTCCCACGGTCGGCATCTGTATGGGCGACATTGGCATCCCCACCCGCGTTTTGTGCGGCAAGTTCGGCTCGCCGTTCAGCTACGCCACGTTCCACCACGAGCGGGCGCTGGCCCCCGGCCAGCTCAGCTTCCAACAGATGACGGAAGTATACCGTTACGACGACATCCATCGCGAGACCGACGTGTACGGCGTCATTGCCGATCCGGTCGGGCACAGCCTCAGCCCGCGGATCCACAACGCGGCCTTCGCCCAGGCAAAGCTGGACAAAGTGTATGTGCCCTTTCGCGTGCTGCGCGAGGACCTCGGCCGGTTCATCGAGGACGCCTCGCGGTTGGACATCCGCGGGCTGAGCGTGACGATTCCGCACAAGGAAGCGGTGGTGGCCAAGCTCACGCAGGCCGACGGCGCAGTGCGCGGCATCGGCGCGGCCAACACGATAATCTTTCAGGGGGCGGAGCGCCTGGGATACAACACCGACTACCGCGCCGCCATGGACAGCCTGGAGGAGCCGATGGGAGGGCGCGCTTCGGCCGGCCAGGGCGAGGAACCCGAAGCCAGCCCCCTCCATGGCAAAACGGCGCTGGTCCTCGGCGCCGGCGGGGCGGGTATGGCCATCGTTTACGGCCTCACGCGGCGCGGCGCGCGGGTGGTGGTGGCCGACGGTGTGAACCGCAAGGCGGCCGAACTGGCGCATCGCTTCGGGTGCCGGCACGTCGACTGGGCCGCGCGACATTCCGTCAGCCCCGAGGTGCTCGTCAACTGCACGCCGGTCGGCATGCACCCGAACGTCGACGAAACCCCCTTTGAAAAACATCATCTGCGGCCGTGCATGCTCGTGTTCGACGCCGTCTACAATCCGGAAAACACGCTGCTGCTCAAACAGGCCCGGCAGCAGCACTGCAAGGTTGTTAGCGGGCTGGAGATGTTCGTGCGGCAGGCGTGCTTGCAGTTTAAACTGTTCACCGGTCACGAGGGTCCGGCCGAGTTGATGCGCACGGTCATCAAGCGGGCCATTGGCGCCGTGAAAATGTAGAGGCGCACGGAAAACGCGATGCTAGTGATCCTGATCGGCTACCGAGCCACCGGCAAGACAACCCTCGCCAACCTGCTGGCCCGGCGGCTGGAGTGCGAGTGGATCGACGCCGACGTGGCGATTGAGCAGCGGGCGGGCAAGTCGATCGCGCGCATGTTCGCCGAAGACGGCGAGCCCGCCTTCCGCGACCTCGAAGCGCAGGTGATCGCCGATCTTTGCCGCCGCGCCGACTTGGTGCTGGCGGCCGGCGGCGGTGCTCCGCTGCGCGAGGACAGCCGTCGTCGGATGCGCTCATCGGGCAAGGTGGTGTGGCTGAAGGCCGCGCCGCAGACCATCCATCGGCGGATGACGGCCGACGCGACCACACCCGACCGCCGCCCCGCCCTCACCGAACACGACCCGGTCCGCGAAATCGTCGAGCTGCTCCAGCGGCGTGAGCCGATTTACCGGGAGACGGCCCACCTGGAACTCGACACCGAGGGGAAGTCGGCGGAGGAACTTGCCGAGGTGATCCTCGAGCGGCTGGGGGAGGATGCCCGGTGAACGCCGTCCTTGCCATGCCCTTGGAAGTGCGGCTTGCGGCGTTGGCGTTGGCCGGGGCATGGCTGGGCAGCCTGGTCAATTGGGCCGTCTACGGTTTGGCGTGGAATCCACGGCCCATCAGCCCGCTTGGGCTCGCCCCCCCCGAAGCGCCGCCGCGGCGGCCGCGGGATCGAATCCCCATCATCGGCTGGTGGGGCCTGCGGCGGGAGACCGGCATCCACGGCCGCGGGTTCTGGATCCGGCCCCTGGGCGTCGAGGGGGCCGCGGCCGCCGGTCTGCCGCTTTTGTATTGGTGGGAGGTTCATCAGGCGGCCCTGCTGCCGCCGGAACTCCCGCCCCCGGCGGGGCCGGCGTGGGGGATGCTCCACGCCCAGTTCCTCGCCCACGCCCTGCTCATCGCCTTGATGCTGGCCGCGTCACTGATCGACGTCGACGAAAAGATCATTCCCGATTCGATCACCGTGCCGGGTACGTGGCTGGGCCTATTGCTGGCGGCGGCGGTCCCCCGGTCGCTCCTGCCCGACCTGCCGGTTCCGCCTCACCAACCGATCCCCGACGGCGTGTGGCAGAGACTCGACGCGCCCGGCGTGCGCTGGCCGTTCCTCGATTTGACCGCCCCGAACCCGTGGCCGGCGTGGCTGGACGGGCGGCCGAACATGCTCCCGCTTATCCTGGCGCTGGCCTGCTGGTGGGCGTGGTGCGCAGCCATCCTGCCGCGGCCGTGGCGGGCGCGCCGGGGCTGGTGGCGGGCCCTCCAGTTGCTCGTCGCCCGCCTTGCCCGGGAACGCGCCACCGTTCATATCGCCACGATGGGCCTGCTCGGCTCGGCCGCGATTGCCGGCGTGTGGGCGGCCGGCGGCGAAGGCTGGCGCGGCCTGCTCACGGCGCTGGTCGGCATGGCCGGCGGCGGCGGAATCGTCTGGGTCGTCCGGATCATCGCCACCGCTGTCCTGCGGCGCGAGGCCATGGGCTTCGGCGACGTGACCCTCATGGCCATGATCGGCACGTTCATCGGCTGGCAGGGATGCCTGATGGTGTTCTTCCTGGCGCCGCTGGCGGGACTGGTGGTCGGGGTGGCGCAGGTGATCGTACTCCGCGATTCGGAAATCCCCTACGGCCCGTTCCTCTGCCTCGCCACCCTGGTGCTCATCCTCGCCTGGGCGCCCGTCTGGGACTCGGCGTGCGGTGTGTTCGCCCTCGGCTGGCTGATTCCCGTCATCGTCGCCTTTTGCATGGTCCTGATGGCGGTACTGCTGGGGCTGTGGATGCTGCTGCGCCGCGCGTTCTCCCGCTCCTGACGCGCGGCAGGAGCGACATGCCGGTTGCCCGTAGGATGGACATTCCTGTCCGTCGCGCCCACGACGGACAGGAATGTCCATCCTGCGTCGAAGCGTTCACCGGCCGCGGTGAGCAGCGGCCCGCTACAAAGCGCGGCGATGGCGGCGCGTCCGCCGGCCGAACACCGGCTTCGGCGCCGGCTTTTCCGGCAGCGGCTCGCCAGGCTCCCGGTCCTTGGGCATCGCCAGGGCGTCGAAGCCGGGCAGCTCGTCGCGTTTCAGCAGCCGGTTGATGCGCATTTCGATCCGGGTCAACTCGTTGCCTTCCTCGGGGCTGACGAATGTGTACGCCACGCCCTCGCGGCCCATCCGCCCGGTCCGCCCCACGCGATGCACGTAGTCGTCGCAGAACTGTGGAATATCGTAGTTGATGATGTGCGAGATGCTGGTCACGTCGATCCCGCGGCCCACCACATCGGTGGCCACCAGGAAGCGGGTATTCCCCTCGCGGAAGCTCCGCATCACGCGGTCCCGGACCGGCTGCGCAAGGTCGCCGTGGATCGCCTCGACCGCGTCGAACTTGCGGCTGAGGCGGCGGTGGACCTTCTCGGTGCCGCGGCGGGTCCGGCAGAAAATGATCGCCTGCCGGGGCTCCTCCCGCCCGAGCAACCGCACCAGCAGCTCGAACTTCCGTTCGGGTTCGACGGAAAAGTGATACTGCTCGATGGTCTCGAGCCCGATGTCCTTCGGCGAAAAGTCGAGCATTTCCGGATCCCGCATGTACCGGTGCGCCAGCCGCTCGACCGGAGGCGGGATGGTGGCGCTGAGCAGCAGGGTCTGCCGGCGGCTGGGGCAGCGGCGGAGGATCTTCTCGATGTCGGGCCGGAAGCCGATGTCGAGCATCCGGTCGGCCTCGTCGAGCACCATCACGCGGATGTGCTCCAGGTGCAGGGTATCGCGGGCGATCAGGTCGAGCACCCGACCCGGCGTGCCGACCACCACCTCGGCCCCCCGCCGGAGTTGCTCGGTCTGCTGGCGGATGGGCTTGCCGCCGTAGACGGCCACGAGGTGGAGGCGGAACCCCCGGGCAAGCTTGGCGAACTCGTCGCGCACCTGGACGGCCAATTCTCGGGTGGGCACTAGCACCACAGCCTGGGGAGGAACGCCTTTTCCAGCAGGTTCGATCTGTTCGAGGATGGGGATGGCGAATGCGGCCGTCTTGCCCGTGCCCGTCTGCGCCTGCCCCATGATGTCGCCCCCTTCCATGGCCCTGGGTATCAGCCCCTCTTGGATCGGGGTAGGCTCCAGGTACTCTGCGGCGGCCAGCGAACGCAGCATGGTGGGGGAAAGGCCCATCTGAAGGAAGGGGCTGTCGGCGGGAAGGGGGGCCCCGGTCGGAACATCGTGGTCGCCACGGCGGCCCTCCCCCGGCGCCGCGCCGGCGACGGCCCCAGGGGCCTCCGGGCGATCCGGCTTCGTGTCCTTCGGCTGGGCTGCCGAACTCGTTTTCTGCTTGGAGCGCCGCCCGCCGCGCCCGCGGTTCCGGCGGTTGCCGGGTTTCGGTTTTTTTGATTCGTTCATAGCAAAATTAAGCGGGGTCGATGCCCCGAGGTATCACAGGTTTCAGTCGGTTCCGCCGCCGGCCCGCTCCAGCAGCATTGCGAACTGCCGGTCGAACGCTTGCTCGGTCACGCCGTACGGACTCTTGAAAAACGGGGCCAGGAAGGGCATCCGGCCAATCCAGCCTTGCCGGCGGGCCGCTTCGGTCAGCCGTACCAGGTCGAGTACCAAGGGCGCGGCCAGCACGGAATCGCAACCCTGCCAGATAAACTGAAGGGTCATCGCCACGCCCAAGAAGCCGCGGAAATGAATGTGGTCCCAGGCCGTCTTCCAGTCGCCAAGGCTCTCGATGTATTCGATGGAAACGTGGCTCTGCGGCCGGTAACCCAAAATGTCGCCCAGAAGCTGGTCCTTGCTGCGCACCTTCGCCTGCTTGTTCACCGGGTCGTCGAGTACCTTCCCGTCGAGGTTCCCGAAAATGTTGTGCCCCACCCAACTCATTACCGGAAGGTTGCGCCGGGCGAACATGGGCGCCAGCACGCTTTTCATGAGCGTTTCGCCCGTCTTGCCGTCGCAGCCCATGTGCCGCGTCTTCTGCCGGCGCGCCAACTCGTCGACCGCCTCCGGCGCCGACCCCAGGGATGGCGTGAAGTTGATGTAGCTATACCCCGCCTCCAGCGCCGCGATGGCGTACAACGTGCTCGCCGGAACCGGGCACGCGCCAGGCTGCTCCAGTTGCGAGGCCAGCGCCGGCCAGGTGGACGGAAGCTCTGCCATAGCGACAGGCGCCTCGGTAGACGCCACGTTGACCACCACCAGGTGCGCCAAGTCCTCCGCGGCGACAAAATCCGTCAGGTCGGCCCGCAGGCGGTCGATGGCCGCCCGGGGCGAGGGGTCGGCGGGTACCTCCATGGATGCCAGCGACGCAATCCGCGGCCCAACGCCCAGTGCCGTGCCGGGGCGAATCCGACGGTCGACGGCCTCAAGGTCCTCCCGGCAGGCCTCGACCACCTCTGGCGACGGCAGGCGGAACTCTCGGGCCAGGCGCTGCGCCTCCTCGAACAGCGCGAGCCGCCGGATTTCGTGGCCTGATGCCACAAGGTCCCTGAAACGAGGCATCGGCAGGCCCACAAACGGCGGCAGCTCAGTGGTCAGGCCGTCGGTACCGATCAGGCCGCGCCGCAGCGCCGCCAAGCCGACGAGCGCTGTTGTGGCAACGCCGCCTCGGGCGCCGATCAGCCAAATTCCGATCCGGGTTTGGGCCATGGGAAAGGGTTGATATCCTCCGATCCAACGAACTTGTTTCGTAACCGTTCACGGGGACTGTCCCAATTCCTTCGCCGGGGACCCTTGCACACGGGCACGATCTTCCTAAGATTGTCCATTGTCGGGTGCCGGTGGGCGTGTGTCAACGGGCGCCCCGGCCACGGAGCTTCCATTATAAAAACAGTAGGTCACAGTGAGGATCCCCACAATGCCCGCGACAATTTCCCGCATTATTCAGGCCCTGGAACCCTCGGCCACCATGGCCATGGCCGCCAAGGCGAAGGAACTGAAGGCCGCCGGACGCACCATCTGCGACCTCAGCCTCGGCGAACCCGACTTCAACACTCCCGAACACATCTGCCAAGCGGCGGTCGACGCCATGCAGGCAGGGCACACGCACTACACGCCGGCCAGCGGCATTCCCGAACTGAAGCAGGCCGTCGTCGAGCAGTACGCCCGGCAGCACGGGCTGGAGTACCAGCCGGCACAGGCGACCGTGGCCAACGGGGCCAAGCACGCCCTGCACAACGCCTTTACCGTGCTGTTGAACCCCGGCGACGAGGTCATCATCCCGGCGCCGTACTGGGTCAGTTACGCCGAGTTGGTCAAGCTGACCGGCGCCGTCCCGGTGA
>PWXP01000595.1 GCA_003561895.1 Planctomycetaceae bacterium
AATCATCGCAATACGCCATGCCCACGCGGCGCGGTCGCACGGCGGGATGCGCAAGGGCAACCCACGGGGCGGGGGCACGCTGGGCCAAAGGGGCGCCTCCAAACGGACCGTGTTCCGCAGCTTCCGTCCCTCGCGGGGGCTGCCGACCCGGCGTTGGTAGGTCTTCTGGCTCCCGAGCCGCCGCCGCCCGGCCTTCTCACCGGCCCCGGCGGGCCGGCAATGGCATTCGAGTCGGGCGTGGCGCTACTGCTCGGTTACAGCGGCGGGGACCGCCCCGGAATCGCACCGGGTTCCCTGTTCGTCGGCCGTTCCAGACGGAAAGGCCGACCACCAACGCTCACGAAAAACGTGATTCTACACCAGCGACAATCCATTGCAAGGGGAGGGCGCGAAAAAGAACGGGCACGGGCGGTTCAAGGCGCATTTCATGACGGAGCCGGCCTACGGCGGCGGCGCGGCCGAGAAGCACGACCCACCGCTTTTGTTCGACCTGGGCGAGGACCCGGCCGAGAAGTTCGACGTGGCGGAGCAGCATCCGAAGGTGATGGCCGAACTGCGGCGCATCGCTGCCGAGCACACCGAGGCCATGGTGCCCGGCGAACCGCAGTTGCAGAAGCGGTTGTAGGCGGGGGCGGAAACCGATCCGCCGTAAAGTAGGTTGGACATTCCTCTCCGTCCTGCCTCGACGGGCAGGAATGCCCATCCTACCTTTGCGAGCAGGAACATCTATCCTGCGCCGACGGACAGAAACGCCTGTCCTACCGGCTAAACAGCGGCCCCCTACCAGCCCATGACCATGTTCGATTCGATGGCCTTGCGAGCGCCTTCCAGATCGGCGCCGGTCTGGTGCATGTAAAGCCGGATGGCGTGGACCTTGTCGCCTTGGGCCTTGTGCAGCGCGTCGCGCGCGGCGGCGCACGGGTCGGTCGGGCCGGTAATGCCCAGGGCCGACTTCGAGATCACCCAGGTATCGCGGGGCCGCCGGGTCACCCGCACCGGCTCCTCGTCCGGATAGCTCCGCCGCAGGTTTTCCGTGGCGGCCGCCTCGGTATCGGCCCAGGTGATGACGATGTGCGCGTTGGTTTCAATCTCGAATAATGGCATGAACACCCCTCAAATTTTTAGGCGGGGCAGGCCCAAGAGGCGCGAGCGGGCTGGCCGGGCTGAGCGCCGGCGGGCCGCGCCGCCAGGAATTGAGCCGTACCCCGGGGAACGGACACTCCGATTCTTCCAACCCGGAGAACACCACACCACCCTATTGTACCCCAGCCGGCCGCGCGCCGGCAGGCGGGGAGCCGCGTCCGCCTTACCCGCCGCTTGCGACGCATGGCGTGGCCGCATACCCGGCGACGACTTCCAGCAGGCGGGTGCGGTCGATGGCCGGCCCCTGGACGGTTACCCTGTCGTTTTGGGCTGTCAGGCGTCATAATGCGCGTATCCGGTCGCGAGAAAGAGCGAGGTTGGGCTTGATGCACACCATCCCGGGGGCATTCCATGCGTCTTGCGTACAGTTCCAACGCATACATGAAGTTCACGGTCGAAGAGACCATCCGGCGGATTGCCGCGCTGGGGTACGCCGGCCTGGAACTGCTGGCCGACGTGCCGCACGCCTGGCCGGCGGGCCTGCTGTCCCAGCAAAAGGAGGCCATTCGCTGCTGCCTCGCGGAGCACCGGCTGGCCATTTCCAACATCAACGGATTTATGATGAACGCCGTGGCCGACCCGCGCCAGCCGTATTGGCACCCCTCGTGGCTCGAGCCCGACCCACACTACCGGGCCGTCCGCCGGGAGCACACCAAGCGTGCGCTGCGGCTGGCAGCCGAGTTGGGCGCCCCCTCGGTGCAGACGGCGCCCGGCGGTCCGTTGGAGCGGGGCGGATCGTGGCGACAGGCTGCCGCAGCGTTCTATGACGCACTGATGCCTTGCGTAGAGTTGGCTGGGCAGCTTGGCGTGAGCCTGCTCATCGAGCCGGAGCCGGGGCTGCTGATCGAGACGTTCGAGCAGTATCTCGAATTTGCCGGCCGGGTCAATTCACCCGCCCTCGGGCTGAACTTCGACATCGGGCACGCCTATTGCGTGGGCCAGGCGCCGGAGCAATGGGTTGCCCCGATGGCCCGGCACACGCGCCATTATCACGTCGAAGACATCGCCGCGACGCGGCGGCACGAGCACCTCGTTCCCGGCACCGGCGCGATCGACCTGCCGGCCGTTTTCCGCCAGATTGCCGCCACTGGCTACCAAGGGTGGATCACCGTGGAACTGTACCCCTACATCGACAACCCCGACGACGCCGGCCGCCAGGCGAAACAATACCTGGAAGGACTGATGGGCCCGGCACCCTCGTAACGAACGCCAACTCCCCCGTGCCCGACTTTGTCCCGGTGGGGCTGTGTTGGGCAAAGAAAGACCGCCATGCCAAATAACCGAACCGACCCAACCGCCATGCTCCGCGCGCTGCCGGAACTGCTCCGCGTGCCCAACCTGTTCACCGCCGCGGCCGACGTGGCTATGGGCGTGTTGTTCGTCACTCCGTTGGTCGGTGCGCGCGACACCCTCGGGCTGGCCGCGCTGGTGGCCGCCTCGTGCCTGTTGTACGCCTCGGGTGTGGTGCTTAACGACGTGTTCGACGCCGAGCGCGATGCCCACCACCGCCCCGAGCGGCCCATCCCGTCGGGCCGAATCCCGCTGCGACTGGCGCGCGCACTGGGCTGGCTGCTGCTGTTGGGCGGGTTGACGGGCGCGTGGACGGGCGCCGCCGTGGTCGGGCAGTGGGCGCCGGGACTGGTCGCCCTGTTGCTGGCCGGCGGCATTGTGCTGTACAACGCCACGCTGAAGACCACGCTGCTGGGCCCGGTCGTCATGGGCGGCTGCCGCGCGCTGAACGTGCTGATGGGTATGAGCGTGCTGGCCGCGCCCTGGGAACTCCACCACGGTCTGGTGGCCGGGGCGATCGGCGTGTACATCGCCGGCATCACCTGGTTCGCCCGGACCGAATGGCAGCGCAGCCGGCGCCTGCCCTTAGCGCTGGCCACCCTGGTCATGCTGTGCGGCATTGGGCTGCTGGCCCTGTTGCCGATGACCGAAGCCCCCTTGGTGCGCCTGCTGGAGCTTCAGCCGCAGCGATGGTACATGCTCCTGGGCGCGCTGGGGCTGCTGATCGGCTGGCGATTCGTACGCGCGGTGGCCGACGCCTCGCCCGACATGGTCCAGGCGGCCGTGAAGCACGGCATCCTTTCGTTGATCTTCCTGGACGCCGCGGCCGTCTACTCCGTGCGCGACATGGCCGCGGCGGTGGCCATCCTCCTGCTGCTCCTTCCGGCTTCGCTCACCGGTAGGTTCGCCCGCACGACGTAAGACTTTATGATCCTCGGCTATAACACCAATGGCTTGGCACATCACGATCCGGTCGACGCCGTCGAGTTGGTGAAAGACGTCGGCTACGGGGCCGTGGCCGTCACGATCGACCATCATGCGTTGCGGCCCCACTCGCGGCACCTGCCAATCCAACTGGCCTCGCTGCGGCAGCTTTTCGACGAGTTCCGCATGCGGTCGGTCATCGAAACCGGCGCCCGGTACCTGCTCGATCCCCGGCGGAAGCACGAGCCGACCCTGGTCTCGCCCGACATGGAAGCCCGGAGCCGCCGCGTTCGCTTCTACGAGCACGCGATTGACTGCGCGGCGGCGCTGGGCAGCGAGTGCGTGTCGCTCTGGTCGGGCGTGCTGCACGACGGCGCGTCGGAGGGCGTGGCCATGACCCGGCTGACGCAAGGCCTTGAATGCGTGCTGCACTACGCGGGGCTGGGCGGCGTCGCCGTCGGGTTCGAGCCGGAGCCGGGCATGTTCATCGACACGATGGCCCGGTTCGAGCAACTGCTGGACGCGCTGGGCGACGACGCGCTGCGGCTGACGCTCGACGTGGGCCACTTGCAATGCCAGGGCGAGCTGCCCCTTACCGACTACATCCGCCGCTGGGCGCCGCGGCTGGTGAACGTCCACCTCGACGATGCGCGCCGCGGCGCGCACGAGCACCTGATGTTCGGTGAAGGCGAGATCGACTTCCCGGCGGTGTTCGACGCGCTGCGCGCCGCCGGGTACACTGGCTGCGTGAACGTCGAGCTGAGCCGGCACAGCCACGTAGGCCCTGAAGCGGCCCAGAAGGCCTATGCGCTGTTGAGCCCGCTGGTTTTCGCCGAGCAGTAGGCCGAAGTTTTCTCGTAGGATGGACATTCCTGTCCGTCTTTGGCCAACGGACAGAAATGTCCATTCTACGTGGACAAGTTACGCTTCGCCTCCTCTTGCAATTTCGGAATCATTTCCGATAATACAAGATACCATGACCCAGCCACTCATACTGCTTTCTATTCCGAACCTGCGCGAGAAAGACGTAGCGGTCATGCCGCGTCTGCGCGAGCTGACCGCTGGCGGCGAGATCGCCGACCTCCGGCCGAGCTTCCCTGCGGTTACCTGCCCGGTGCAAGCGAATATGACCACCGGCCGGCTGCCCCGCGAGCACGGCGTGGTGGCCAACGGGTTCTACTGGCGCGAACGGCGGCACCCGGAAATGTGGACCGCGCCGAACGAATGCATCGAGCAGCCGCAAATTTGGGACTTGCTGTCGCACGCCCCCGGCGGGCTGACATCGGCCGTCTGGTTCCCGCTGCACTCGAAGGGTTGCGAGGCCGACTACGTGTGTACGCCCGCCCCCATCCACAATCCCGACGGCACCGAATCGCTCTGGTGCTACACGCGGCCGGTCGAACTGTACGGCGCGCTTCGTGAGACGTTCGGGCATTTCCCGCTGAAGCACTATTGGGGGCCGCTGGCCGGCATCGAGTCGAGCCGCTGGATTGCCGACTCGGCCCTGTTCGCCGCCCGGCAGTGGCGGCCCGACTTCTTCTACATCTACCTGCAAACGCTCGACTACGCCGCGCAGAAGGCCGGGCCCGAGAGCGAAGCGGCAGGGCAGGCCATCGAGGACCTCGACGCGGTGCTCGGCGGCCTGGCCGAGGGCATGCACGAGGCCTACGGGCAGCGGCCGCTATGGGTGATCGCCGGCGAGTACGCCATCACGTCGGTGCGCGAGGTGGTGTATCCCAATCGGCTGCTGCGCGAGGCGGGGCTGCTGGCCGTGCGTGAAGAGGACGGCCGGGAGCATATCGACTTCGAGGCGAGCCGCGCGTGGGCGATGGTCGACCACCAGTTCGCCCACGTCTTCGTGGCCGACGACGACGAGCAAACCATCCGCCGCGCGGCCGACCTGCTGCGCGGTGCAAGCGGCGTGCAGGAGGTCCTCGTGGGCGACGAGCGCGTGCGATACGCCCTGGACCACCCGCGGAGCGGCGAGGCCGTTCTCATCTGCCGGCCCGACGCCTGGGCCGCGTACTACTGGTGGTTCGACGACGCGCGGGCGCCGGCGTTCGCCCGGCAGGTCGACATCCACCGCAAGCCGGGCTACGACCCGGTCGAACTGCATTTCGACCCCGCCACGAAGAGCATCCCGCTCGACGCGACGCTTGTGAAGGGCTCGCACGGCGCCCAGGTGCGCGACCGGGCGCAGCAGACGGTGGTCGTGGTCTCGCAGCCTTTGAAGCTACCGACCGGTCCCATGGCCGACACGCAGGTGTTTGACATTGTGATGAAGCATTTCGGGCTGTGAGGCAGAAGCGCAGGGTGGTTGCGGCCGCGCCAGACGTTCGGACGCTGGTTTTCCCTCGTCGAGCGGCCGAGTTCACCCACGCGCCGGCTTGCAGCCGTATGGCGCGCGTGGGTGAACCCGGCTGTACGGCAGTGGGAACCAAGCCGCCGCTGGAAAGCCCCGCGTCGCGCGAGCGCCAACCGGCCGGCAACGAACAGCCGGAACCACCCACCCTACGGAGAAACTCCTAGCCCCTAACGTCCACCTTCCAGCTCCTGCTCTGCCCGCAGAAGGCGTTGGGGTTGTCGTACACCACTTGGCGGATGACCTCCGGGGCGTGGCCGCGGCGGCGCATGGCGGCCATGAACTCGGGCACGGCCAGGGGGTCGCTCGGGCCCCAGTCGGCCGAACTGTTCACCAGGATGCGGTCGGGGCCGTACAGTTCGACCATGTCGACGGCCCGCTCAGGCGTGGCCTTGGTGGTCGGGTACAGCGTGATGCCGGCCCAGTAGCCCTCCTCCAGCGCCAGCCGCACGGTGTGCTCCTCGCAGTGGTCGATGCACACTCGCGCCGGCTCGACGCGCGGCTCGGCGCGGAGGATGTCGAGGATCATGCGCGTGCCCGGGTACTTGTCGGCCAGGTGCGGCGTGTGGAAGAGCATCACCTCGCCGCGGCTGAGTGCCAGGTCGATCAGCATCAGGAGCGACTCGACCTCGCCCTTGGTGTTTTTGTTCAGGCCGATTTCACCGATGCCGAGCACGGTGGGGCGGTCGAGGAACTCGGGCAGGACGGCGATGACTTCGCGGGCGAAGCCGACGTCGTCGGCCTCCTTGGCGTTCAGCCCCATCCAGGCATGGTGCCGGATGCCGTAGGGGGCCGCGCGTTTCGGCTCCCATTCGGTAAGCTGGCGGAAGTAATCGTAGAAGCTGTTCGTACCGCTGCGGTCGTAACCCATCCAGAACGCCGGCTCGGCCACGGCCGCGCAGCCGGCCCGGGCCATGCGGTGGAAGTCGTCGGTGGTGCGGGCCGCCATGTGGATGTGGGGGTCGATGAAATCCATGGCTTACACGCCACACCTTTCGCGCCAGTCGGGCTCGTAGGGAAGGGAGAATACCATTTGGAGCTGCTCGGCGCGGTTGCCGCGCTCGTGGGCCAACAGGGTGAGGCTTTCGCCAATTTGCCGGATGCGCGGATCGTCGGCCGCCGAGCCCTCGGCCCGGTCAATCCGGTCCAGGGCGGCGGCCACTTCGATGAGGCGCGCTCGAACCGTCAACCACTGCTGGTCCAGCACTTCGGAGGCATCGGGGGGCATCGTTTTACCTTGCGGAGTGATTGATTTGACACCTTCAGCATACCGGTCATGCACCGGTTACGCAAGGACCGGACCCGCCCGGCAAAACAGCACTTCATCCAATCCAGAAGTGGCAGTTTACGGGGGAGAGGAAGACCTTTTCGGTTGAGCTGAAGTTTTCCACCGGCAGGGCCGATACTACCAGAGGGATCGCCCGTTAGGTAGAGAGGGTGTGCGCGCCGTGAGCGAGGGCTTGGCCACAACGCTAGCCGTACTGCAAAAGGTCGAGAACGAGGCCGCGGTCCGCGTTCTCGTCCCCGCTCTCGATTCGCCCAACCAAGCCATCCGGGACGGCGCGCTGAAGGCGCTGCTGCTGCGCCGCAGCCGCGCGGGGCATCGCGAGGTCCTACGACGGCTGCCTCGCATGAGCCAGCGGAGCCGAGCCGTTGTGCGGGAGCACCGGGGCCGGCTGTCGGGCGCATTGCGCGACGCCGTCCTGGGCTCCGATCCCCAGGCTTGCCTGACCGCTTGTGAAACGGCGGCCTGGCTGGGCGAATACGACCTGATTCCCACCCTGCTGAACGCCCTGGATGACCGCGGCGGCGCGCCGCTGGCGGCACTGGCGCGCACCGTCCTGGAGCTTGCCGACGGGCTGCGCGACGAGCTGGCCGCTCCGCGCAATTCCCGGGCTCGCCGCGACCCTCAGTTCGTGAGGAAGCACGTCTTGCCGAGCTTGGCGGAGGCCGCCGCCCGGTACCCGAACCATCGGCGGCCCGAGGTGCTCGAGGCGTTCCTCCTACTCAACGGGGGGGAACACGCGGCGCTGAAGAAGATTCTCGGAGATCGTCACCACGTTGCCTTTTCGCCGATCCACGACTTGCTGGCCCAAAGCCCCTTGGACGGCATCTTGGCTCTGCTGCTGAGTTTCTTGGACGACCCGCACGTCCCACCCGCCGTGCTGGGGGGGATCGCCAGGCGGAGCGACCCGAAGTTCGTGCAGTGCCTGCTGGAAAAGCTAAGCCGGAAGCCCTCCCAGGCAGCCACCCGAAACCTTCGGAAGCTGCAATCGATCGCTTGGCTGCACGAGGGTCTTACATTGCTGGGCAGGCTGGACGGCACGGCCCAGCGGGGCGCCGTTCGGCTGGTGATGTGCTGCGGCATTCCGCGCCTCCAGGCATTCACCACCATTGAACCGTTGCTGTTGCACGGCAAACCGGAGGGCCGGCGCGCCGCCGTCGAAGCGCTGGCCGAGTTCCGCGGCGCCGACGCGAACGCCCTGGCCGTGCGGGCTCTGGACGATCCCGATCCGAGCGTCCAGGCGAGCGTGGTGCGGCAGCTTCGCCGCCGCAGCATCCCCGGCGTGCTCCCGCGCTTGGTCGCCCTGATGGACAGCCCGCACGCCCAGGTTCGCAAGGCCGCCCGGGAAAGCCTGGCTGAGTTCACCGTCCGGCGCTTCCTTGCCGCGTACGACTTGCTCGACGAGGACGTTCGCGCCAGCACGGCCCTGCTGGTGAAGAAGGCCGATCCGCACACCGCTGCGGTATTGCGCGAGGAGCTGCAATCGCGCGTCCGCTCGCGCCGGCTGCGGGCCTTGTCGGTGAGCCGGACGATGGACGTGGTGGACGAACTCGAGGATCAGATTACCCGTCTGATGGACGACGCCGACCACTTGGTCCGCAGCGAAGCGGCCGCCGCCCTGGCCAAGTGCGGGTCGGCCGCCAGTCGTGAGGCGCTCGACCGGGCCCGATACGACAGCAGCGAAAGAGTACGGGAAGTGGCGGCGGGCGGCCTTCACGAGCGGGCCGAATTCATGCGTTGGCGCGAGACGTTGTTCGATCCGAGAGACTGAGGTTCCCCGTTGCGAGAAGGTGGAGGGTGAGCATGGACCGACGGGCCGTTTCGGGGCTGCTGTTGACGGCGCAGACCCCCATGGAGAATTTGACCGACCATTTTCGCGGCCCCCGCGTCCAACTTCGCGGGAGCGACGCCGTGTACCTGCTGGTGGGATTGGGCGGGCTGATTCTGCTGCTGTGGCTGCTTTCGGTTCTGATAAACTGGCAGGAGCACGGCTGCCGTCGCCCGTCACCCGTTCGTTTGTTTTTCAGACTCAGCCGGGCTCATCGGCTGGGCTGGACCGAGATATGGCTTCTGTGGCGGTTGGCCCGGTCGCAACGGCTGAGCGAGCCGGCGCGCGTTTTCCTCGAGCCGGACCGCTTCGACGCGGCGCCCTTCAGCGGGGCGCTCCGCCGCCGGGCCCAATTGGAACACCTCAAAGCGAAACTCTTTGCCGAGCCGGAGCCCGGCATTTCGGGTAGTGCGCCGGAAGATCGGGTGGGAACGCCCCTGCCCCCCGTCGCGCCGACGCCCCGGCTACGACTCTAGCCCGGCGTGGAGGCCCAACTTTACCGGGCCGTGAGGCACATCGCCGTTGCTTGGTAGGATGGACATTCTTGTCCATCATCGGCGCGACGGACAGGAATGTCCATCCTACCGAATGGCCAGTTGCTTTGCGGTACTGGCCTAATAGGCTCCGCCGGGGCGGCGCGGGGGGGTGCGGGGGCGGAACCGTTCGCTCACGCTGCCCGGCGAACTCCTCGGCACACCGTCCTGCCCGCGGGGGCGGAGTTTGGGCGGCGTGGCCCCTTTTCCCAGCCGTTCGACGGGCGCCCGGTTCTCCCAGCCCATCATCTCCAACAACTTCCCGAGGGGGATCGTCTGGGTCCCCAGCCGTTCCGCCTCGCTGACCAACCGGGTATACTCGCGAATCCCCTCCGGCTTTCCCCCTTCGTCCGGACGCTCGCCGACCACCAGATAGCGGGTGTTGACGCTAACCTGACCTTGCCGGTTCCCGTCGGGGTCGGCGAAGGCATCGACAACCCCCCCGTTGGAGGTTATCAGGTTCTTCACCAGTTCCAGGTCGTTGCGGCCGTCACCGGTGGCGTCGAGCAATCCCGCCAAGGCGAAACGGCGGCGGTCGCCCGGCGACCACACGGGGGTGTGAATCTTGTCACCCGGCACGATGGGATTGCGGCTGCTGTCCTCGACGATACGGGCTTCGGCCAAGTGGTCGCCGAGGATTTGGGTGACCTCAATGTTCGCCTTTTTCGAATCCGGCCCCAGGGTGGTGGCATCGCCGGGATAGACGGAGAATGTGATCTGGCGGTCCAGGGCGTCTGCCCGGCCCCGGTTGATCCACACGGTCCGGTTCCGCTGGTTCACCCAGGTGATCTCGCCGTCGGGCGCCTCGTAGGAACCCGTATGTAAGACTTCCAACTTCTGCCGCTGATCCTGGACTACCCGAACCAAGCCCTGAACCCGCTTGTTGGTATCCTCCAGGCTGCTGCTCATCTTCCGCACGTTCTGCGCGGCCTGCTCGCGACCGCGGGCCCACTGGTCCTGGATTTCGGCGGTATCGGCCTCGAATCGGGTCCGCACCGTCTGGAACGTCTGCCGCGCCGAGGTCAATTCCTCGGCCTTGGCCTTGGCCATTTTCACGTGCTGGGCAAGCTGTGCGCGGTTGGCCGCCTCGAGCGTGGGGATCTTGTCCTTCAGTTCCTGGACCTCGACCGTGCGGGCTTCGAGGCGAATGGCCTGGTCCTGAATCGTCTGAAACAGGTACGCCAGAACCTGCCGGTAGCCCCGTGGCTCACCGCGGAAGTTGGCGCCGTAGGTGCTGAGGTCTTCGTTCACTTGGTCGCTGACCTCCTCGATCCTCAGGGTATCGGCGACGCCGATGAAGCCCTTCATGCGGCTGTTCTCTTCCAGCACGTTCCGGGCGAGGGTGTCGTTTTCCCGGGCCGATTGTTCCGCTTGCTCCGCCCGGGCTTCGGCGTCCTCTCCCTGCTTGAAGAAGACGAACGTGGTCACCCCAAGCATGATCGTCAGGATGACGAAGATGATTAGCGCGATTTGCAGACCTTGATTTTCACGAGCCATGAGCCGCTCCTTGGTCGCCGCGGTGCGGCAGGACCCCACACCGCAAGCACAGTGCACTAGAAATCTGATTGCCGAGCCCCGGCGGAACGTCGCCTTTCGGCGCCACCTGAGTTCCACAAGGCCGGCCCACAAGCCGCAACCACCCACCCCCACCCACAACCTGTGATTCGTGGACGGGCGGTCCGGCTATTCCGACTGATTGCCTAATTTTGATTTTAGTCCCAACCGGTCCGGGTGTCAACGAGGCGCCATGCGCGCGGGCCGATTTCGCCAAAAGGGGGGGCATTTTCTTCGTGAGCGAATACTTCCTCTATTTTGGGACGGGGGACTTCCCAAGTGGCCGGGCGCGGAGTATACTTAGGCAAGCTGTTGAAACTAGGACCCCGTTCGCCGGCACGTCCCGGCCCGAGCACGGCGAAAGGCCGCCATGGTTCCTCCAGCTTTCCAGTCGTTCCGCGATCGTCGCGGATTGGCGTTACGGTACCCTTTGCGATAGGAGGATTGTTTATGAACCGCATCGTTGTTGTATGCCTCGTCGCGCTGGCCGTGTTGACCCTAGCGGTCTCGGCCGACGCCGGCTGGGCCCTCCGGGCACGCACCGCTGCCCCAATCACCGCTGCCCCAATCACCGCTGCCCCAATCACCGCCGCACCCGTCACGGCCGCTCCGATGACCGCCGCTCCGGTTACCGCCGGGGCGCGAACCGCCGGGCCGCGAACCGCAAGGCCGCGAACCGCCGGGCCGCGAACCGCAAGGCCGCGACTGCACAAGCGGGCCATGTACGCTCCCGTTACGGCCGCCCCGGTCACCGCTGCTCCGGTCACCTGTGTGCCGCGAACCGCAAGGCCGCGACTGCACAAGCGGGCCACGTACGCTCCCGTTACGGCCGCCCCGGTCACCGCTGCTCCGGTCACCTGTGTGCCGCGAACCGCAAGGCCGCGACTGCACAAGCGGGCCACGTACGCTCCCGTTA
>PWXP01000132.1 GCA_003561895.1 Planctomycetaceae bacterium
TGAAAGCCGAGACGCCGGTCATCGTTTGTCTCGGGAATCCGCCCTATGACCGCCACGACGCCGTTGATGCAAGCGAAGAGACGGGCCTATCACGTTACGGCGGGTGGGTAAGGTTCGGGGAGCCCCTGCCTACAGAGGCCCCGAAACTGGGTGGAAAAGGAAAAATCAAGCCGGAGTCAACCAGGGCGAGACTCGACAAGCGACAGCGGGCTGCCATCCTGAAGGATTTCGTCGACCCGGCGGTCGCGGCCGGGCATGGCGTACACGTGAAGAACCTGTACAACCTTTACGTCTATTTCTGGCGCTGGGCGTTATGGAAGGTGTTTGAGCAAGAGGCAGCCCGAGATGCGGGGGTCGTCAGTTTTATCAGCGCGTCCAGCTATCTTGACGGCGATGCGTTTTGCGGCATGCGCGAGCACATGCGCCGCTTATGCGACGAAATCTGGATTCTCGACCTGAGCGGCGAGGGCCGCGGCACCCGCAAGACGGACAACGTGTTCGCCATCCAAACACCGGTCGCCATCGCCATCGCCGTGCGCACGGGCAAGCCAGACCAAGACAACCCAGCCCCGGTGCATTACGCGCGCATCGAAGGGATTCGCGACGCTAAACTGGTCGCACTCGACGCGATTGCGGGGTTCGCCCAACTGCAATGGCAGGATTGCCCGGACCAGTGGCAGGCCTCCTTTCGTCCGGCAGGCACGGGCGACTATTTCGCCTGGCCGCTGCTGACCGACCTGATGCCGTGGCAGCATTCAGGCATCGAGTGTAAGCGTACTTGGCCAATATCGGCAGATGAGGAGACGCTAACGCGGCGTTGGTACGCGCTTCTGGCAGCATCTGATCGAGGTTGTGCGTTTAGGGAAACCGGTGACCGACGAATTAGTGGTTCCTATCGTGTCTTCTTGACGCAGGATGGCTCTTCCAAGCCCATAGCAGAACTACCGCAAGATGCGGCCGTCCCTCCAGTCCATCCGTTTAGTTTTCGCTCGTTTGACAGGCAACTAATTCTTGCCGATGCCCGTCTGATGTCCCGCCCGCGCCCACAACTCTGGGAAGCGCACGGTTCACGGCAGGTATACGTTACGAGTCTCTTTAACCATCCATTGGGCGACGGGCCCGCGCTAACGGCGTGCTCTAATATACCGGATCGACACCACCTGCGCGGTTCTTATGGCGGGAAAGATACCATACCCCTTTACCGCACCGCCGACACCCGGGAAGCCAACATTCTGCCCGGGCTGCTCCGGTTGTTGAGGCAGACCTACCAGCGTCGCGTGACGCCGGAGCACTTCCTGGCTTACGTGTACGGCCTGCTGGCGCAGCCGGCCTTCACGGCGCGTTTCCATAAGGAACTGGAAACGCGCGAGTTGCGCGTCCCGATCACCAAGGATGCCAAACTGTTCGAAAAGTTACGCGGCGCCGGCGCGCGGCTCCTGTGGCTGCACACCTATGGCGAGCGCTTCGTTCCCAAGGGGAAGCGGCGCGGCCGTGTTCCGCCGGGAGCGGCGAAGTGCATGAAGGCTGTGCCCGCGGAACCGGACGGCTACCCCGAGTCGTTCGAATACAACGAACCGGCGCAGACACTTCACGTCGGCCGGGGGCAGTTCGCGCCGGTTCCGCCGGAGGTGTTCGATTTCGAGGTCTCCGGCCTCAAAGTGGTGCAATCGTGGCTGAAATACCGCATGAAGCACGGGGCGGGCAAGAAATCGTCGCCGCTCGACGACATCCGCCCCGAACGCTGGACCAGCCAGTTCACCACCGAACTGCTGCAACTGCTCTGGGTGCTGGAGGCGACCATCGCAAGCTATCCGCAGCAGGCCCAACTGCTCGATGCGGTCGTGGCCAGCCACTGTTTCGCAGCCGACGAATTACCCGACGTACCGGATGGGATGCGCAGGCCGCCCAAGCAGGCCGAACTGTTTGATTCGGAAACGATTGACGGGGGAACGATTCATGGAAACTAATGCATCCACTCCCTGGGTTCCCGGTCGACGGCCCGGATTTCTCCGGCGTTGGACTGTGATTGTGCTGCTACAGGCCGGCCAACCGCCACCGGCGGAAGCCCACCTGGAGCGAGCACAACCCCGAAGGGCGCTGGCGGGTGTTCGACTACGACGACTTGATCCAGCGCGACAAGGTGAACCTCGACCTCTTCTGGTTCCGCGACAAGCGCCTCGACGACGGCGATGACTTGCCCGAGCCCGACGTGATTGCGGAGGAAATAGCCGACGATCTTCAAACCGCGTTGGACCAGTTCCGGTCGATTGTTCCTGCGGCGCAGCCAGGGGGTGGAAGTGGGGGGTGAGTGTGGAAAACCGGAAAATTGCCACCCAAAAAATCGAGCGTGTAGGGTGGGTGGTTCCGGCCGCATGTTGCGCCGCTCGAACGCTTGCCCATCACGCCCCCATGGTGCGCCGGGGGGACCGTAGCCCACTGCGAGCGGCCGGGTTCACCCACGCGCGGACCGCCGCCCGTACGGTGTGCGGGCGTGGGCGGTTTCGGCGTCATGTTATTTCGGCGCCGCCCGTAGCGTGCGCGTGGGTGAACCCGGCTGTATCGTGGCGCAAATCGCAGCGACGCTCGAACGTCCCCTTGCGCGCAAACCGTGCATCCGCCGACCACGGACAGCCGGAACCACCCACCCTACGTACTGGACAATAGCCACGAGCGTTACCGCACCCGCAACATGTAGCGCAGGAATTCGTCGTCGAGTTCCCGAAGCTCGCCGAAGATATCCTGGAACTCCAGGAGCCGCCGCTCGGGGCCGTCTTCGATCAGCGGCTCCTTGTCCGAGAGCACCCGGAGGTATTCGATGTACTTGTTTGGGTAGCGGCGCAGCAGGAAGTAGGTGAGCGACCACGCTTCGGCGTAGGCGTCGAGCCCCTGCTCGGCATCGAGGAAGCGACGGTCGTCGCGCAGGAGGGTTTGCAGCGAGTTGGCCGGCCGGCGCCGCAGGTAATCGCGGAATTGGGCCAGCCGTGCGCGGTGTACCGCACCAATGCCCCGCCAACCCCGGGCGCTGGTCAGGTCGGGCGTCTCGAAGTACACGGCAATACCCTCGCTGAACCAGCGCGGGCAATCGCTGTAGCGGATGTGCAGCCCGCAGTTGAACGCAATCTGATGCGTGGCCTCGTGGACGATGGTGGCCACCTGCCGGCCGGCCTCGGGCCGGGCCAGCAGGGCGTTGATCTGGGCCGCCGTGGTGGCCGTCCGCGGGACGCGGCCCGCCGCCTGGCTGCCCGTCAAATCGTACATCACCATGCGGTTGCTGCGCAGGCTGTAATAGCCGATGATCGACTCGATGGCCTCGCCCACCTCCGCCCGCGAGTAACGCACGTACGCATCGCGGTTGGCAAACACGACGGCCACCAGGGGGAACTCGGGCTGCTGGATGTCGAACCCGCGCCGGCGCCAGAAGTTGGTAAACGCCATGTACAACCGTTCGAACAGCTATCCGCACCACTGCGCGTAGGCACGCGACGTGTCGTACAGGATCACGTAGTTTGCCGTGTGGTGGACGTCGAAGCCGGCGGGCAGTTCGGCCAGGAGCCGGCTGCTGAGTTCTTCGGGGGTGAGCGGCTCGAAGGGGCGGTCCAGGGCGGTACGCTCGACCTGCTCGTCAGGCGGGATCGCCCACAGTTCGCCGTCGCGGGCCATCAGCAGCACGCCTCCGTCCTGCGCGGTCAGCAGCAGGCGTCCTTCGACGGTGTGTCGCCGCCCCTCGCGCTGGAGCACCACGCGTTCGACCTGTTCCGCCGCTGCCGTGGTGCAAGCCGCCCCCCAAACTGCCAGCAGGCAAAGCACCCTCGTGTAAGTCGCTCTGTTATGCATGAAGCACCGCGCGTGTTCCTTTGCGGCCCTTCCGTTGCTAGGTGCAGGCCTCGCCAATGTAGTAGGCACACGCCGCTGTGCCGTCCCCCGGAAAGGCAGTCTGCACCTAAAAGCGGAAGAGCCTCCTTTGTTCTCGTATCGCCGCATATTCAGTATACCACGCCCGGCCCCCTATCCAAAAGAGGGCGAGGGGACGGGCGCATATATTGGGCAAGATAGGAAAGCTGGCCCGTCATGCCGCTTTCTTTACGGCCATCGATGGCAACCGCATCACGATCGACTCTCCCGTGGTCAACGCCATCGAGAAACCATGGGGCGGCGGGCAGGTCTATCGTTACAACGCTTCGGCGCGGCTGAGGCAAGTGGGCGTGGAAAACATGCGCGCCATGCTGTACGCCCAACTCTGGGGCGGGCGCCTTTCGCACGTCCGCGGGATCGCCGCCGTCTTCAACAATGTGCGCGACGGGTGGATCCGTGGCGTCGTGGCGGAACACCAGCCCTCCCGGTGCGACTGTTGCATTTCGAGGTACGGCCGCACTCTTGCCCAGACGATCCCGCTTCGCCAATATACGCGCCTGCCATCCCGATGATTGCAAGGCGGATACGCTGGTTGCCGAGGGAAAGCATATCCCGTACCATGGAGACGGTCGACACGGTTCTGCGCGGCGGGCACACGCGCCGGCACGTGTGCGGATACCCCCCTGTTCTTCGGAGAACGGACATGCTCAAGCACTGGGTCTTTTTTATTGCGGGTTTTTCGGCGGCTATGCCCGCTAAGGCAAGCCTCACGCCCGAAGAGGTCGGCATCGTGGCCATGGCCGAAAGCCGGGAATCGCGCGCGGTGGCCGAGTATTATGCCAAGGTCCGCGGGGTGCCCGAAGATAACATCCTGCTGCTCGAGGGGAAACCTGTGCGCCAGCTTCCGCGGACCGATTGGGACGGGCGGGTGCGGCCGGCGATCCGCCGTTGGTTGCAGGAGCAAGGGCGCGAGGAGAGGATCCGCTGCTTCGTCACGTGCTGGGACGTGCCGCTGCGCATCGGCCGGCGCAGCTCGAACGCGGCGGAAGTGGTCGAACGGACCGAATACCTCGTCGGGATGCGCGAGACGGCCGTCGGGACGCTGGCCGAGTTGGTCGCCCGACTCGCGGCGCTGGGTACGGCCGCCCCGGGGCAGCCGTCGCAACGGCCCCGTTGGGAACCCACCGTAGAGCGCGAGGAGGTCACCGCCGCGGTGGAGGAGGCATTCCGCGGGGCGCAACAGCGGCTCGGCGCGTTGGCGCCCACAAGCCCCGACCGGAAGCAGCAGACGGCCGCCCTCGAGCAGGCTTTCGGCGCCGCGGTGGGTCTGAACGGCCTGCTGCGATCGATTACTCGCGGCAGGTCGCCCGAGAGCTTCAAAGGCGACGCGGCGCGGCGGCTGGAAATGATGCGGGGCCAGTTGCTCGGCCTGGGGGAAGGCCTCCAGGCCGTCAGCCGGCTGCCCGATACGCTGGCCCGCGACCGCCAACTCATCGGCCTGGTGCAGCGGACCGGCGGCCTGCTGGGCGTGCTCGAATGGATCGACACGGAACAGGAACTGCTGCGGAAGAATGAAACGGCGGCGAGCTTCGACAGTGAGCTTGCCATGATCAAGAGCCCGGATTACGTCCTCTTCCGCTGGCAGCCGAACCTGCTGCACTACCGGTTCGATGCCCTGCCCGACGGGCTGCGCGACGTCATCATGGTGTCGCGATTGGAGGCGCCCACGCTGGAGATCACCCACCGGCTCATTGACGACGCGGTCCGCATCGAACGTGAGGGCCTGCAAGGCACGGTGTACCTCGACGCCCGGGGCATCAGCTACGATCCGGACAAGGACCAGGCGGGATCGTACGGGCAGTTCGACGCCTCGCTGCGCGACCTGGCCGCGCGCCTGAAGGCCCACACGGAACTGAAGGTAGTGTTGGATAACGAGCCGGCGTTGTTCCAGCCGGGCGATTGTCCCGACACGGCGGTGTATTGCGGGTGGTACTCGCTGGCGAAGTACGTCGATGCGTTCGAGTGGAATCCCGGGGCGATCGGGTATCATATCGCCAGCGCCGAGGCCCGGACGATCCGCAAGCCGGGGGCGACGGTTTGGTGCAGCGCCATGCTCGAAAAGGGCGTGGCGGCCACGCTCGGGCCGGTGTTCGAGCCGTACCTGGCGTCGTTTCCCCTGCCCGATGATTTCTTCTCCCTGCTGATGACCGGCCGATATACCCTGGTGGAGACGTATTACCGGACCAACCCGTTCAATTCCTGGGCGATGATTCTCATTGGCGACCCGCTGTACCGGCCGTTTGCGAAGAACCCGCCGCTGAGCGAGGACGCTTTGCCGGAGCAGTTGCGGCTGCCCGGTGAGCCGGGAGTGCCAGCCCCGCCGCTCACGCCCGACCTGCCCGCCCAGCCGGAGGCGCCGGCGATGCCCGACGAGCCGGCGGCCCCGGAGAAGTCGGAGCTGCCGGGAATGTTCGGCCCTTCCTCACCGTGGCAGGTAGGTGGTCGGCGGGTCGGACAGTTGCCTTGGCCGGGAGCTGCAGGAACGGGCTTGCGGCAGCGGCCAGCCTCAGGACTCCTGATCTCTGGCCTTCAGCGCCGATAGCAGCTCGGGCGATATTCGCTCTGAATTTCCGGGGTTTGGCGTGAACTTGCCCCCCGCTAGCCCGGAGTAGCCCGGAGGAAAATAAAGTGATACCTTCAACGTCTTTAGCACGGCTCTCGCCTTGTGGCCTACGCCTATTGCACGCCGCCATTTGGGCACAATATGTAGGGTACGCCCGGTAGGTCGGGTACAATATGTAGGGGTGTGCAACGCGCGTAGGCCACAAGGGAACCATCGACCTCGACAGAATCCCGCGGTTTCTCGGCAAGCCGGTGGTGAAGATTACCACGGGCATGCGGCGCATTGGGAAGAGCTATCGAAAGGGTTTCCAATGCCATCCTTCCCGATCTGGCCGACCCGGAGGCACGTAAGTTGGAACTCGCAGGATGCCGGGCAACGGTGATGGGGCTGGGCCATTTCGGCGGCGGACTGGCCGTCGCCCGATGGCTCGCCTCGCAAGGGGCCGAGGTCACCGTAACCGATCGGGCCGGTGCCGAAACGCTCGCCCCCGCGCTGGCGCACCTGCGCGACGTGCCCATCGCCCGGTATCACCTTGGCGGGCACCGCGAAGCCGACTTCCGCAGCCTCGACCTATTGGTGGTCAATCCGGCCGTCAAACCCGGCAACCCGTTCGTGCGCCTCGCGCGGAAGTCGGGCGCCCGCATCACCACGGAACTCGAACTGCTCCTCGAACGTTGCCCGGCCACCGTGGTCGGCGTAACCGGCAGCAACGGGAAATCGACCACCGCGGCCATGATCGACGCGATCCTCCGTGCCCAGGGGCGCACCTCGTGGTTGGGCGGCAACTTGGGCGGAAGCCTGCTGGATCGGCTCGACGCGATTCGGCCCGGCCACTGCGCCGTGCTGGAGATGAGCAGCTTCCAGCTCTGCCGGCTCGGGCCCGCGGCGCGCATGCCGCATGTGGCGGTGGTCACGTCCTTCGCGCCCAACCATCTCGACTGGCACGGCAGCCTGGAACGCTACAGAAGCGCGAAGCAGCGGGTGCTGCTTGGGCAGTCGGCGGGCGATTTCGCCGTGCTCAACACGTACGACGCTGCCGTAGCCGCATGGGCGCCGCTTGCCCGCGCAAAGCTTGCCGCCTTGCCGTCGCTCGACGCATTACCGACATTGCGACTGCCCGGCCGGCACAACCGGACCAACGCGGCGTGCGCGGCCGCCGCGGCCGCCGCGCTGGGCTGTTCGGCGGAGGTGATCGGGCGGGCGCTCGGGCGGTTTCGCGGGCTGCCGGAACGCCAGGAACGGGTCGCAACTATAGGCGGCATCGAACTTTACGACGATTCCGCCGCCACAACGCCCGAGTCGACCATCGCGGCCATCCGGTCGTGCCGGCGGCCGCTTTGGCTTCTGGTCGGCGGCCACGACAAGGGACTCGACTACGCCGCGTTAACCGCAACCATTGCCCGACGCTGCCGCGGCGCCGCCTTCTACGGCGCGGTCGCCGAACGATTGCAAGCACAGACCGCCGCGCACCGCGGCGCGCTCCGCTGCACGGCAGTCGAAACGCTGGACGGCGCGCTTTCCTGGTGTTGGCACCGCGCCCGCCCCGGCGATGCGATTGTTCTTTCGCCCGCGTGCTCCAGCCACGAGCAGTTCCGAAACTACCGACATCGCTCGCAGGTATTCCGGGGCCTTGTCGATGTGCTGCGTAAACGTTACAACGATTGAATGCGTTCCTCCGAGGGCACGCGATGGCGCGCGACTCCTATTGACAGACTATGTGACGTTGATCTAGAATGCTGATGTTGCGGTGAGCTTTCGAGCGAGCTGCAACGTGCCTCGAGGCAGACGGCTGTGAGGCTTCCTTGTGGGAACGACCTCTACGGCGCTGGGAGCCGTCGCCTCGGGGCATTTTCATGCGCACGCAATCTTCTCTGGCCTCACCCGTAGGATGGACATTCCTGTCCGTCGGTCAAAGACACGTAGAAACCTCCGCCCTGCGTGGAGCGACTGACCGGAATGTCCATCCTACGGGTCAGTTGCGGCCAGCGACGGACAGGAATGTCCATCCTACAGGGAAACGGCGGGGTGGGTGGCGGACGGTCGGCGTGATCGGTATAATCGGCTCTGTATGAATCGACTCTGTATGAATCGGCTCTGAGGGGACCCTACCATGAAAGTCGTCCATTACGAGAACGTCGCGTCGAACCCGGTCGAGATGGAAGGCGCCGCCGGCTGCTGCATCCGGTGCCTGATTGGCCCCGGCGATGCCGCGCCGAGCTTTTCCATGCGGCACTTTGAGATCGCCCCCGGCGGCCACACGCCCCGCCATACGCACGCGCACGAGCACGAGGTGTTCATCCTCGAGGGAACCGGCGTGGTCATGGAAGGCGATGCGCCGCACGAGTTGCGGCCGGGGACGGTGGTGTTCGTGCCGCCAGGGCGGGAGCACCAGTTCCGCAACACGGGCGAGGCGACGTTGAAGCTTCTGTGTCTGATTCCGCACCCGCTCCGCGACATGGCCGGCCCGTGCGCGGCGGCGTGCGGGTGCGATTGAGGAGCGCCGCCATGCCCGCCGACCCTGCCCGGGAAATCGCCCGGCTCCGCCGGGAAATCGAGCACCACGACCGCAAATACTACATCGAGGCGGCGCCGGAGATCTCCGACCTCGAGTACGACCGCCTGGTGGAGCGGCTGAAACGGCTGGAGGCCGAGTATCCGGAGCTTCGCACGCCCGACAGCCCCACGCAGCGCGTGGGCGATCGGCCGGTCGAGGGGCTGGCCGAGGTCGCGCACCGCGTGCCCATGCTGTCGATTGAGAACACCTATTCGATCGAAGAACTGCGCCATTACGGCCGGCGGACCGAAAAGCTGCTGGCCGGCGAAACGGTCGAGTGGGTGGTCGAGTTGAAGATCGACGGCGTGGCCGTGTCGCTGCTGTACGAGGGGGGCCGGCTGGTGCGCGGGGCCACGCGGGGCAACGGTGTGACCGGCGACGACATCACCCACAACGTCCGCACTATCCGCGACGTGCCCCTGCGGCTGGCCGGCAACGGCGCGCCCCCCGTCCTCGAAGTGCGGGGCGAGGTGTACATGACCAACACCGACCTGGCGCGGTTGAACCAGCGGCAGAAGGCCGAAGGCAAACCGCCGTTCGCCAATACGCGGAACGTGACCGCCGGCAGCATCCGGCAGCTCGACCCCCGCATCTGCGCCGGCCGCCGTTTGCGGCTGTTCTGCCACGGGGTGGGCTATGCGGAGGGGCTCCGGGCCGAGACGCACATGGAGTTTCTGGCCGAGTTGGCCCAGTACGGCCTCCCTCCCACGCCCCGAGTCGAGTGCTTCGAAAGCTTCGACGCCGCCGTGGCCCATTGCGAGGAACTGGTCGGGCGGCTGCACGAGTTGGACTTCGAAATCGACGGCCTGGTGCTAAAGGTCAACCGGTTCGACCAGCGCGAGCGGCTGGGGGCCACCTCGAAAAGCCCACGCTGGGTCATCGCCTACAAGTTCGAAAAGTACGAAGGCGCCACCCGCCTGCGCGACATCAAGGTGCAGGTGGGCAAAACCGGCACGGTCACCCCCGTGGCCCTCCTCGCGCCGGTGGAACTGGCCGGCACCACCGTCAGCCGCGCCAGCCTGCACAATTCCGACGAAATCGAGCGGAAGGACGTTCGGGTGGGCGACGTGGTGGTGGTGGAGAAGGCGGGCAAGATCATCCCGCACGTCGTCCGCGTCGAGCTGCACGAGCGGAAGGGCTCACCGCCGAAGTTCCGCTTCCCGAAGGAGTGCCCCGAATGCGGCACCCGGCTGGTGCGCGACGATGGCGGCGTGTACATCCGCTGCCCCAACGTCGAAAGCTGCCCGGCGCAATTGAAGGAACGCATCCGCTACTTCGCCGGCCGCAGCGCCATGGACATCGAGGGGCTGGGCGACAAGCTGGTCGATCAGCTCGTCGAGGAGGGGTTGGTCCGAAGCTGCGGCGACTTGTACCGCCTCGACGCCGCCACGCTGGCCGGGTTGGAGCGCATGGGCAAAAAGTCGGCCCAGAACCTGGTCGAGGCCATCGAGGCCAGCAAGGAGCGGGGCCTCGCCCGCGTACTCAACGCCCTGACGATCCGCCACGTAGGCGCCCGAGTGGCCGCCGTGCTGGCCGAGCATTTCGGCTCGATCGACGCCCTGGCGGCCGCCTCGATGGACGAGTTGGCGCAGATCAACGAGATCGGTCCGGTGATCGCCCAAAGCGTGTACGACTTCCTGCACAGCGAGACCGGGCGGCGGATCATCGACGACCTGCGCTCGGTGGGCGTGCGGATGGAAGCAGAGCGGCCGGCCGGCGCGGCGACCTCGCGGAAACTCGAAGGCAAGACCTTCGTCGTCACCGGCACGCTCCAGAAGTACACCCGCGACGAAATCCACGAACTCATCGAGCGCCACGGGGGGCGCGCCGCGTCCAGCGTGTCGAAGAACACCGATTACCTAGTGGCCGGCGAGAAGGCGGGCAGCAAACTGGCCAAGGCCCGGCAGCTAGGCGTTGCGGTGCTCGATGAAGCGGGGTTCGAGGCGCTGCTGTAGCACTTGGGCTTACGGCCCGGGCCGGATGCGCACCCGGCGGTCCTCGACCGTAATGCGCCCCTCGGCCAGCAGGCGGAGCGCCGCGGGGTACGCCTCGCATTCGGCCTCGAACACCCGGGCGGCCAGCGTGTCGGGCGTGTCGTCGTCGAGCACGGGCACGGCCTTCTGGAGGATCACCGGGCCGTGGTCGTACTCGTTGTCGGCAAAGTGGACCGTGCAACCGCTCAGCTTCACCCCGTATTCGAGGGCCGCCTCGTGGACCCGGCGGCCGTACATGCCCTGGCCGCAGAACGCGGGAATGAGCGCCGGGTGGATGTTCGTCACGCGGTTGGTGTAATCGTCGGGGATGGTCAATCGCTTGAGGAATCCGGCCATGACGACGACCTTCGCGCCGGCCGCCCGGCACTGGTCGAAGACGGCCCGGCTGAAGGCGTCCTGGTTGGGGAACGCGCGGCGCTCGATCACCTCGGCCGGGATCTCCGCCTGCGCGGCGTACTGCAGCCCCCGGGCGCCCGGGGCGCTGGAGATGACCCGCCGGATATCGACCGGCAGCGTGCCGGCGTCGATCTTCTCGATCAGGTTGCGCAGCGTCGTGCCGCTGCCCGAAATGAGCACAGCGACGGGAAGCGGGGGCGTGTTCGGCATGGGAGGCTCCGTTTTTCTCGTGCGCGTGGTTGGAGTTCGCGCTTTGACGTGCGGGCTGCTGAGGGGGTTGGGGGGCACGTTGAAGCGTGAACTCCAACAAACAACAAAGCACGCTAAAGCGTGAACTCCAACAAACAACAAAGCACGCTAAAGCGTGAACTCCAACAAACAACAAAGCACGCTAAAGCGTGAACTCCAACAAA
>PWXP01000539.1 GCA_003561895.1 Planctomycetaceae bacterium
CACGAGTTGCAGGTCCACCAGATCGAACTCGAAATGCAGAACGCGGCGCTGCGCGAGGCCCAGGCCGAGTTGGAGATTTCGCGCGACCGCTACGCCGATCTGTTCGACTTTGCGCCAGTCGGCTATGTGACGGTGGACGAGGCCGGCGCGGTGTGCGAAATCAACCTCACCGCCTGCGCCATGCTGGGCGTCGAGCGGGGCCGGGTGCTCGGGCGGCGGCTGGCCGCGTACGTCCCTCCGGAGGCGAAGGAGCGCTTTGTCGAGTACCTACGGGCGTGCCGCCGCGCGGAAGGGGGCGAGGAGTTGACCGCCGATTTCCTCCTGGGCGAAGCCCCGGAAGGTGAGTTGCCTGTGCTCGTGCGCACCGGCATCGCCACCGACCCGCACACCACCCGGCGCCAATACCGCCTGATCTTGACCGACATCAGCGCGCGGAAGCGGGCGGAGGACGGCCTGCGGGCGCTGAACGAGACCCTCGAGCGGCGCGTGGCCGAACGGACCGCCGCGGTGCAACTGCTGTGCGATATTGCGGTGACGGCCAACCGCGCGCAAACGCTGGGGGAGGCGTTGGATTTCTGCCTAGCCCAGGTGGCCGAATACACCGGATGGCAATTCAGCCACGTATGGCTCCCGGACGCCGATGATCCCGACCTCCTGGTGCCCGCCTATGCCCGCTACCCGGCCGGCGAGCAGCACCTGGGCGCCTTCCACGAATGGACGCTCCAAAGTCCGCTGCGCCGCGGCGAGTGCCTGCCCGGCCGCGTCTACGCGACGGCCGAACCGCACTGGGCGGCCGACCTGGCCGGCGAATTGCAGCCCGCCCGGGCGGAGCGGGCGCGGCAGTTGGGCCTCACGGCGGCGGTCGCCTTTCCCATCATGGCCGAGGGCCACGTGGCGGGCGTGCTGGAGTTCTTCGCCGAACGTCCCATCCGCCCCGATTTGGAGATGGCCGACCTGTTCGTCGGCGTGGGGACCCAGCTCGGGCGGGTGATCGAGCGCAAGACACTGCAAGACCGCTTGCTCACCCTTTCCGAAGACGAACATCGCAGCATCGGCCAGGAACTGCACGACGACGTGGGCCAGGAGTTGACGGGGCTGGCCCTGCAAGTGGAAACGCTGGCGGAACTGCTGTCTCAGCCGGGGGGGGACGTGGGTGAGTTGGTCGAGAAGATCGGCGCAGCGATCGCCCGCATCCGACGAAAAACCCGGAATCTTTCGCGGGGCCTGGTGCCCATGGAAATCGACGCCCCGGCCCTGGAGACCGCCCTGGAGGGCCTGGCCCTGCAAATGAGCGAAGGGACACGCGCCGCGTGCGCGTATAGCAGCCGCGGCCGGGCGCGCGTGGCCGATCGCCGAACGGCCACGCAACTGTACCGCATCGCCCAGGAAGCGGCGTGCAATGCCGTGAAGCACAGCCGGGCCAAGAACGTGGAAATCGAACTGACCATCGATGGCGCCGCCGCCGTGCTGGAGGTCCGCGACGACGGCCGCGGCCTGTCCGCCGCAAACGAGCCGACGGCGGGCGTGGGGTTGCAGATCATGCGACACCGGGCGGCGCTGATCGGCGGCACGCTCACCGTCGAGTCGCTGCCTGCCGGCGGCACCCGGGTGCGGTGCGAGGTGCCGAGCGCCCGCGAAAGCGCGGAGCGATAGCCCTTTGGAGTGCGTCGATTTATCGACGCTTTCTTCTTCCTCAACCATACGCTCCATTTATGCCCGGCCACAGGATGTACGCCTTGCGTCGGGCGTCACGTAAGGCAGCCGGGTCATGGGATTGAAGCTGAAGTTCACGAAGGTCGCCCCCTTGTCGCCGAGCTGTTTGACCCAGGCGCCCCAGCCGGCCTCGCTGCCGCCAAGCAGTACCCTGGCGTTGCCGCCGCCGCTGCCGTCGTGGTCCATGAAGTCGAACGCCAGCGAGGGGCCGTTCACAAAGACGCCGCTGATCTGCACATTGGCGCCGCTTCCGACGGCGATGGCGGCGCCGCCGCGAAATTTCAGCTCCTGACATAGCCGCGATTTTCCCGGGGATTATGCTGTTTCCGGGAAGTAGGGTGCGGCAGAAATAGGGAATGGTTTTCGGGAACCTTTTCGGGGTGGCGTGCGTCTATAGGGTATGAGATCGAGGGGATATGGCGAGAATACACGATCTGCGACCGACCCCGGGTTCGCGTCGGAGTGCTGCCCGCCGAGAAGAAGAGGCAACGCAAGACGGGCCGGGCCGCGAAGAAGACCAAGCGGTACCTCTGGATGCGAGAGGTACGCGTCCTACGCGAGGATGGGCGCCAGACGTCGATCTTCACCAACCGCGAGGACCTTTGTGGGAGCAACAACCGCTCAGAGACGTGGCGGAGCGATTCGGGGTCGGTTACGGCACGGTCTGCAACTGGGTCAGCCAGTTCCGCGCCCAACAGAACGCCGGGCAGGGCTCCCTTTTTTTGTTTCGTCGGTTCGCGGGCGGCCACGATCCGGCGGTCGCTGCGGAGAACCGGAGATTCAAGTCGCGGAGGTGGAAGCGTTGTCCTTGAAGCCGGGGCGACGTCTTCACACTCCCTGCGCGGGCGTGTTCTTGTTTCTGCCGCTGCTGGCGCAACTGCGGTTCGACCGTCTCGTCGACCGGTCCGATTACCCAGGTTGGGTTTCCGTGTGTCAAAAGCCCCACCCGGCCGCAATGTTCACGTAAACACCCGCGCGACTCGCCCATGGTCTACGGCGGATCCGGCAAGGGTTGAACTTTGGTAGATTGCTCAGTGTGAGCGTGTGTCGGCCTTCCGGCAACTCGACCGCTTCGAGGTCGGCCGCGCCCGGCCATGCCCAGGTCCATAGCCGCTCGGCCAGCCGGCTTTCCGGAGCGATGAGCCGGTCGGGGACGTGCAGGTCGGTCGAGCCGCCGCCCAGCGTAGTAACGCGCCGGCCGTCGATCGCCGCGCGTACATGCTGGCGCACCGCATCGCCCCGGCCGCCGGAACCGCGGTGCAGGTAGCGGAGCCAGAAGTAGTACTGCCCTGCGCGGGGGACGTCGATCTGCCAGCTTACGCGATTCGCCTCAGCGTCTTCCGGAACCAGGTAGGCCTCGCCGCGCGTTCCGGCCGCGGTGGAACGCTCGAAGGGCCCCTCCAGTGCGGCGTCGGCGAAGTGCAGCTCGATCACGGCCGACGGCGCCTCGCGCGGCGGCGTGGCGACACTCACCACCGGCCCCAGCGCGCTCTCGTTCCCCTGCCGGTCGACGGCGGTAACCGCGTAGTGGTATTCGGCGCCGGCTCGCAGGCCCCAGTCGATCAGTTCGGGTTCGGTCGGCGAGCCAATTCGCAGGCGCCGGTCGCGCGTCAGCCCGTACACCCGCTTGCCCGCACCGGGCCAACGGAGTCGGTCCCACTCGGCAATGACCTCCTGCCGGCCGGTCCGCCAGTGGGTTCGCGTCACCTGGTTGCCGGGGCTGACGGGGCCGTAGAACACGTCGGGGTCGTCCGGCGACCACACCGCCGGGCGGCCGCCGTGGCCCGGCCTCATGCGGGAAAAGTCGGAATGGAAGTACCAGCCCCGGTGCAGCTCGCCGCCGATGGGGCGGGCTCCCTCAATACGGATGGTCGAGCCGTCGGAGTTCCAGGCCGACCACACCGAGGCCGTGCCCCCGTGGTCGACCGTGGGCGAGGTGTCAAGCATCCACACCGGTGTGCCGAACCGCCGGTCGCGGAAGATCAACCGCAGAGTCATCAGCTCGTCGCCGCGCTCGAACAGGTCGTACGGCTTGTGCCCGTGCCGCTCTATCAAGCTGTCGAGCCCCTGAACGGGGTCGGGATCGGGCTCGTCGCCCGGCGGAAGGGCAGCCACGGCGTCGGCCGGGGCCCGGGCCAGCCGGCGGAGCGCGGCCCGGCCGAAGGTGACGTCTCCGGCGATGTTCGCCGGCGCCGAGACGCCTACCGAGACGCGTTCGGTTCCCTGGCGCGCGTGATCGACTTCCGCGCTCGTGAGCGCGGCCCGCCACGGCGACGGGACGCCCTCGCCCCGCTCGCCCGCGAAATGGCCGTTAGGCAGCAGGTTGGCCGAGGCCTCGCGGGCGTGCCCGTTCGGCGCGGCCTCGCCCGCCGGCACGGCGGCCAGGGGCGCAAGGAGGCCCAATACGACGATCGCAAAAAAGCCCGTAGCAAAGACTGATCGGTTGCCATGGTTGTCGTGAAGTGGCATGGTGGGTTCTCCCTATTGGGTCGGCGCCTTGAATTTGCGGGACCGGTCCGCTACAATTTCACTATATTAGGTTCGCACGCTAAAGCGTGAACTCCAACGGCCTCACTTTGGTATTCCCTCCAGGAGAAACACCCATGCACGCCCCATTGAATTGGACGCTGGCCGGACTCGTCATGGCGACGGGGATCACCGCCTCCGGCGCCGCCCCCGCGGCGCCGCCCGACGCGGCTGAGCCGGCCCGCGTATTGATTGTAACCGGCGAGGACCACGCCGGCCACCGCTGGCGGGAGACGACGCCCGCGCTGCAAGAGGCTATCGAGCAGGACGGCCGAATGAAAGTGGACGTGCTCGACGACCTGACGAAGGTGGCCGCAACCGACCTCACTCCGTATGCCAGTGTGGTGCTGCACTTCAAGAACTACGACCCGAAGGTGCCGGGCCGGGCGGGCTTCGACAACCTGAAGCGGTTCGTCGAGCAGGGCGGCGGCCTGGTGCTGGTGCACTTCGCGTGCGGGGCGTTCGAAGAGTTCAAGGACGAATTCGAGCCGCTTGCCGGCCGGGTGTGGTTCGGCGCCCGCCCGCCGCAAGGGCGGCGCCAGCACGACCCCCATGGCGAGTTCAAGGGGGAAATCACCGAAGTCGATCACCCGATCACCCGCGGCATGGAGTCCTTCACCACCGTGGACGAACTCTACACGTGCCTTGAAGGCGAGACGCCCATCATGGTGCTCGCCGAGGCCACCTCGAAGGTGGACGGCAAGGTGTACCCGATGGCCTTCGTACTGCGGTTCGGCGAGGGCAAGGTGTTCCACTGCGTGCTGGGGCACGACGTCCGCTCGCTGCGGAACGAAGGCGCCGCCGCCCTGATGCGCCGCGGCACCGGCTGGACGGCGGGGTTGGAATAGGGGCGCCGGCCCTGACTGGCCTCCGTATTCGAGGCGATGGCCGTGTTGATGCCCACCACCTCGCCGCGCAGGTTGACCAAGGGGCCGCCGGAGTTGCCGGGGTTGTGATGGCCGCGTCGGTCTGCAGGAAACTCGCCCGGCGACCGGCGACCGGCGGCCAGCGCCCGCCCCTTTCCGCTGATAATGCCGGCGCTGACGGTCAATTCCAGGTCGGAGTGGGTGAGTTCGGTGTCGGCGGCGCCGAACAATGCGATGCGCCAATACGAATCCCTCTGGTAAGACATCGGTCACTCCTCCCCGCTGGAGTAATGTTTGGCAACTACAAACGCGGCCCCTTTCCCCAGGAATACTATCATGCAACCATTGCGTTACGGATTTATCGGCGGCGGATTCGTCGCGGGATTTCACCTGCAAGCGCTGCGGCAGGTGCACGGCGTCGAAGTGGCCGGATTTGTTTCGAAGGACCCGCTCGACCAGGCGGTGGCCTTCACGCACGAACACCGGTTGGGCGAAGGGCGCGTGTATCAAACGATCGGCGAGATGGCGCCGAACGTCGACGTCGTGGCCCTCTTCGTGCCCAATTACGTCCGGCTGGAGGTCATGGAGGAAGTCGTCGAGGCCGTCAAGGCGGGCGCCCCGCTGAAAGCCCTCATCTGCGAGAAACCCCTGGCCCGAAACATGCCCGAGGCGCGCCGCATGATGGAGTTGCTCGGGCAGGTCAACCTGCCGACCGCCTACTTCGAGAACCAGGTCCATATGAAGGCGATGAAGGCGATCCGGCAGCAGTTGGCGCCGACGACGGGTGCGATGGGCCCGCCGGTCCTGGTGCGCAGCAATGAGGAGCACGCCGGACCGCACAACGGCTGGTTCTGGGACCCGACCCGGCAGGGCGGCGGAGTGATGAGCGACATGGGCTGCCACTGCTTGGCGGTCGGCTGGTACATGCTCACCCCGCCCGGCAAGCCCGTCGACTTCCTCCGCCCCCAGTCGGTCCAGGCCGACCTTTCGCTGCTGAAGTGGGGGCAGCCGCGGTGGCGGAACGAGCTGCTTCAGAAGTACGGAGTGGACTACTCGAAGGCGCCGGCGGAGGATTTCGCCACCGGCATCGTCACGTATAAGAACCCGGAGACGGGCCGGTTGCTCAAGGCCCAGTTCACCGTGTCGTGGATGTACGACAAGCAAGGGCTGCGGCTCTTGTGCGACGGGCTGGGCGCCGGCTACGCCTTCGAGTTCAACACGCTCAAGTCGCCGCTGGAGGTGTTCATCGGCGACGTGGCCGCCGAGAGCCTGGCCGATGCCGAGAGCGCGCTGGAAAAGTCGCAGTCGACCCGCGGGCTGCTGGCCATTCAGCCCAATGAGGCCGACCTGTACGGCTACACCGACGAGAACGTCGACCTGGTCGAAGCGATCGGGCAGGGGCAGCCGGCGCTGTTGGACTGCAACTACGGGCTGGAGATCGTTCGGCTGACCATGGCCGCCTATCTTTCCGCCGAGCGCGGCGCCGTGGTCGACCTGACCGATCCGGCCGCCCTCGAAGAACTCGAAACCTACGTGCCGCTGATCCAACAAGGCCGCGGGGCCGGGCTGCTGGGGGGGTGACAGCGTCAGCCGGTCGCAGCATCGCCACACCCGTACCCCTCCAACGAGGCGCTCGGTGGTTTTTTGCTGGCGGGGTGCCTGCCGGCTGGGTAAAATGGAGAGTTGGGGCCTTCCTGCGGGGCTTGCTGCACGGTATTTTTGCAAAGGCGACGCCAATGAACCGCGACCCGATTCCCGACGGCCGCGCCGCCAAGTGGATTCTCCTGCTGCTGCTGGCGGTTCTGCTGGTGGTCCGGGCAACCCTGATGTAAGAAGCTACACTTGCATAGCACGTATCTGCGGAGGAACTGCCATGAATGAGAACCATAGCGAGAACGAATTCACACGTGCCCCCCAAGAGGGCGGCATTTGCCCGGGGCCGGCGGCCGGCTCGGAAACCGATCGGGCCGCCGGTGCCGTTGCCCTGGCCGAGGCCGAGTTGAAGCGCGCCAAGGAAGCGTACGATCGGGTGTACGACGACGCGATCCGCCGCATCCGCGAGGTGCGGGAAGCCAAAGTGGGCGATCTGTGCGACGAGGTGCTCGAAAAGGTGAAGCGCCGCCCCTGCACGAGCCTGTTCGTGTCCGCCGTGCTGGGCTTCTTCCTCGGCCGCCTGTTCCGCCGATGACCCCCCATGCCCCAGCCGCCTGCCGACCTGCAACGCCGGAAGCGCCAACTGCGCCTGAGAATCGGCCGCCTCCGCCGGCGGATCGATTGGCGTGCATGCGTTGCCCACCGGGAAGGCCAACGGCTGTTCTCCTGGCGAACGGCTGTGCGGCGCCTCCCCGGCAACGCCATGGCGGCCGCGTTCGGTGTGGGGCTGGCGCTGGCCGCGGGGCTCTCGGCCCGGTCGCTGGCCCGCTGGCTCGGGCTGAGGCTGGTGCGCCACGCGCTGCGGTCGGGTCGGCAGGCGGTCGCGGCCGAGTTGCGGCGCATCTGGGTCGATTCCGCCCCCCGCCCCTCCGATTCCCGGGAGGACGCCCGCCATGAATGAACGCCCTCGCCCCCTGCTCAGCGGGTTGCGCGGCGAGTTGGGTTCACTCGCCGGCGAGGTGGCCGAGTCGGTGAAGCTGCGCCTGGAGTTGGCGCAGCTTGAACTGATGGAAGACTACCACTCGGCCCGACGGCTGGCCCTCGTGCTGGCGGCGGCGCTGGTCATGCTGCTTACCAGCCTCCCCCTGCTGGTTGTCGCGCTGGCCGAGGCGCTCGACGGCGCCGGGCAACTTAGCCGGGCCGGCTGGCTGGTCATCTTCGCGCTGGGGCTTATTCTCATCGCCACGGCCGGCGGCCTCTTCGCCTGGCGCCGCTTCCGCTGCGGCATGGTGGGCCTTCAGGAAACCGTCGAGGAACTGCGCGAAGACATCCTCTGGTTGCGCGAATGGACCGCCGCGCCGCCGCCTAATCCGGACAGCGACCACGACGGACCTGACGGCTCCGAGTAGTGCCGCCCCGATTCCCACGGACGACCATTCGCCTAATGTTTTCATAGTGAAGTGGCCGGTTTTCCTGAGGCTCTTGTCCAAATTGGTACAGGAGGATCGTGCGCCCAAAGAGGGTTTTTCTAAACAGTCATGAAACCGGTCGGGGGCCCGCCAGGGAAGAGGGGGGAGGTGAGGGCGCGTTTCATCCCCGCGGGAGCATAAGGAACGGCGCATGGCGATAGCGGGCGAGCTATGCCGGCAGCTCCGCGAAGTTCCGCAGGATGCGCAGCCCGTCGGCCTGGCTCTTCTCGGGGTGGAACTGCGTCGCGAAAACATTATCGCGCCAAATCATTGAGCAGAACGGGCCACCGTGGTCGGTCTCGGTGGCGATGACTGCCGTCTCGGCGGGTGCGACGTAGTAGCCGTGTACGAAGTAGACGTATACGCCGTCGGGAAGACCGGCGAGGACCGGGGCGGGGCGGCGAATGGCAAGCTGGTTCCAGCCCATGTGCGGCACGGACAACTCGCGGGGCAGATCGAACCGCCGCACTTCGCCGCGCACGACCCCCAGCCCCTCGTGGCGCCCGTTCTCGTAGCTCACCTCGAACAGCAGTTGCAACCCCAGGCAGATGCCCAGGAAAGGCTTGCCGGCCTCGATGGCGGCGAGGATGGGGCGGATCAACTCGCGGCGCCGCAGTTCGGCCATGGCGTCCTCGAAGGCGCCGACGCCGGGCAGGACGATCTTCCGCGCGGCGGCCAGCGCACTCGGGTGGTCGGTCACTTCGGCCCGGTACCCTACCTTCTCGAAGCCCTTCTGCACGCTGCGAAGGTTGCCCATGCCGTAGTCGACGACGGCGATCATGCTCGACAGATTGCGGTTTGCGGGAGTGTGGCGGAAAAGGGCCCATTATCGCCACGCGGCGGGCCTTTCGCAAGCGTGCACTCCCGGAGGGCGGACGCCCGGCATCCGGTCGGGGAGTCGTTCGCCTTTCGGGCGATTCCACCTCTGCTTCTTGATCGGCCGATTGGCGTTTGTCTTGAACTTGCGGCGCAGGCAACCGTTCACGGGGAGCCAACTTGGTTTCTCCCGCTCGCCTAAGTCCCGTTTCGGATACGGCCGGAATGCACTATACCGGCTGTGCCGCCGCGGGAGGGGCATTCCGAGCCGCTTCCCGCTGCGGCGCCGATACGGTACAATGCGCCCCTAGCTATATTAAGGGGCCGGCGCCGTAAGGCTCCGCGACGGGATTTGTCGGAGAACCATGATGATCGAGACCTACACCCAACTGCTGGAGTCCGACGGGGACCTGTCGGTCGGGCAGATGACCGAGGCGATCCGCCGGATCATGAGCGGCGAGGTGCCCGGCGACCCCATTGCACGGTTCCTCAGCGCACTGCACCGGAAGGGGGAAACCGTGGCGGAAGTGGCCGGCGCGGCGGCCGCGATGCGGGAGTGCATGACACGCCTCCCTGGCGGGGACGCTCGGTCCATCGACGTGGTGGGGACGGGTGGCGACAGTTCGGGCACGTTCAACATCTCGACCGCCGCGGCCCTCGTTACCGCCGCCTGCGGTGTGACGGTCGCCAAGCACGGCAACCGGGCGGTCACCAGCCGGAGCGGGGCGTCCGACGTACTGGCCCAGTTGGGGGTGAACATCGAGGCACCCTTGGCCACCGTGGAGCAGTGCCTAGCGGAGGTGGGCATCTGCTTCTGTTTCGCCCCCTTGTACCACCAGGCGATGAAACACGTGGCCCCCGTCCGCCGGCAGTTGCCCCATCCGACGGTGTTCAATCTACTGGGTCCGCTGGTGAACCCGGCGTCGGCCCCGTTTCAGCTTCTCGGGGTGGGGCGGGCGGAACTGCGGCCCCTGCTGGCCGAAGCCATCGGAATACTGGGCACGCAGCGGACGCTCGTGGTTTTCGGCACCGACGGCCTGGATGAGGTCACATTGGGGGGAATTACTGAGGTAAGCGAGGTGACCCCAGAGGGAATCCGACACTGGCAGTGGACCCGCTCCGACTTCGGCCTGCCCCCGGTGACGCGCGACCGGCTTCAGGTGAGCGGCCCCGAGGAGAGCGCCGTCCGCATCCGCGAGGTGTTGCAGGGCGAGGCCGGGCCCGCCCGCGACGTCGTCCTGGCCAACGTGGCCGCCGCGTTGTGGACCGTCGGGCAAGTCGACACGTTGCCGGACGGCGTGCAGCGAGCCGCCGAGGCGATTGCCGCCGGCGCCGCCGAGGCGAAGCTCTGCCGGCTGGCGGAGGTGTCATGTCGCGCCTGAACGGCCCGTCCTTGCGGCTGGTGCTCCTGGTCTCCTGCTGCCACGCCCTGGTCCACGTGTACGAGCATAGCTTCGCCAGCGTCGAGCAGTTGGTGGCCGGCGATTTCGGAGTCGGCACGGAGGTCACCGGCACGCTGGGCAGTGCGCTGCGGCTGCCGTTTGGTTTGTTTGCCCTGGCCACGGGCTGGCTCGCCGACCGGTTCGGGGCCAAGCGCCTGCTGTTGCTCTATCTGGCCGGATGCAGCGGCGCGTGCCTGCTGGCGTTCCTCTCATCGGACCTCGCGCTGCTGTTCGTCGGCATGTTCGCGCTGGGAACGTTTGCCAGCGTGTACCACCCCGCCGGCGCCGGCCTCATCTCCCTGCACACCATTGCGGCGAACCGCCCCATGGCCCTGGGTTACCACGGAATTTTCGGGTCCGCCGGCATCGCCGCCGGGCCGTTCCTCGCCGCCACCGTGTTGAGCATGGGCGTGAGTTGGCGTGGGTTCTTTCTGTTTCTCACCATTCCGGGCATGCTGCTGGCCGTGCTGCTCCATCTGCGGCTGCACCACGATTCGGAGAACTTGAGCCTGGAGGGCGTCACGGCGCTCAGCGGCGGTCTCGACATCGACCCTGAGGACGGAGCCCATTGGGGTTCCTACGCCCTGCTGCTCGGCTTGGGGAGCATGGCCGGCTTCGTGTACGCCGCCATCTTGACCTTCTTGCCGCGGTACCTCGACGGCGCCCAGCTTCAGTTTTTGGGGCTTCCCCCGGAAAGCGTACGCAATTACCTGACCAGTGGAGTGATGATGTTGGGAATTTTGGGCCAGTACACGTCGGGACGCATCGCGAGGGCCAACCGGCTGGAGCCGTTGTTGGCGGTCGCCCTGTTCGCCGCGGCGCCGTGCGTGTTGTGGATGGGCTTCGCGCAGGGGGCCTCGCGGCTTGGGGCGGCCGCTTTGTTCGCCCCCTTGTTCTTCATGCACCAGCCCCTTTACAACAGCCTGGTGGCCAAGTACGTCCCCCGCCGGCGCCGGAGTTTCTGCTACGGGCTGAGCTTCACGTTTGGGTTCGGCGTGGGGGCTCTCGGGCCGGTGTTTGCGGGGCGGGCGGCCAGCGAGGCGGTAACGTACGGCACGCTGGCCGGCGTGCTGGCAGTGGCGGCTACGCTGGCGCTGGTCTTGTGGCAGCGCAACCGTTCCGGGGGTCCGGCGGAACGGGCTTGATCGTAATCTGTTTGCCCACAAGGGTTTGCGCCGATCGGCCGGGCGGGAACTCGTCTTGCCCTTGGCCGTCCCACCCGTTAGAATGCCGCCGCGCGTACAGGCCCTTCGGCCGAGCGGCAAGTCGGAGCGGCCCCGTAGCCCGGATTATTCATGACGAGGTAGGGTGGTGACAAGCAAGCCAAGACCCTGGTGGGACTTCGGTCGCTTGGCCGGGCGTGGTTCCAGCGGACGGCGTGCAAACCAGCCAGGCGTGGCTTGC
>PWXP01000062.1 GCA_003561895.1 Planctomycetaceae bacterium
TGCTACGACGAAAACGGCGCGCTGTTGAAACTCGGTCGCCTGCGGGTGAACCTGGAGCCCAACCCGTTCGCTGACGACGGCTTCTTCCGCCAAGAGCTGAAGCTGCGCGAGGGATGCGTGGAAATCCGGGCCGGCCGGGGGGAGGAGCCGGAAGCAACCGTGCGCGTGTGGGTCGAGGTTCATCGGCCCGTGGCGCGCGTCGAAATCGAGGCCGAGGAGGAAATAACCGCCACGGCCGCCTACGAGACCTGGCGCCACGAGGATATGGAAGTGCCCAACGACCGCAAGCACATGAGATACTCCTTTGCTGGTCGCCGCGCCATGGTGTTGATGGATTACTGGCGTTATGCCGGAGAGGTCACGATCTACCGCGACGTCATCGAACCCGGCGAGGACGGAGTCGTCTTCTACCACCGGAACCGCGACGAGACTGTCTTCGATTACCAGATGCGTCAGCAGAAACTCGAAGCCGTCCGCGATCGAATGCACAACCGGCTGGCCGGTCTCACGTTCGGCGGCCTGCTGACCGGCGAAAATCTTGTTGCGGACGGAACCACGGAGGGCGAATACGCCCACACCCCGTTCCGGGGCTGGCGCTACCGGTCGGAAGAGCCAAGCCGTCGGCATCGTCTGCGGGTCGTCACGCATATCGCGCAAACCGAAACGCTCGAGGAGTGGCGTCGCGGCTTGCAGGAAATGTCGGAAGCCACCGACACCACGCGCGAGGAGGCTTGGCGGAAAAACCTTGCCTGGTGGGAGGCGTACTGGCAGCGCAGCCGGATCGACATCAACCCTGATCGGGCGGGCGCCGACGACGCCGGCTGGCAGGTGGGACGCAACTACAACCTGTTTCGTTACATGCTGGCCTCGAATCATGCCGGCAGCGGCGCTACGCCGTTCAATGGCGGCCTGTTCACTTTTCACCCGCGCCATACAAAGGATGATCGTCATCAAAGGCACCCCAGACAAGAGGACGAGACGAGTGGCTACACTCCGGATCACCGGCCGTGGGGCGCCGGTCTAACCATTCAAAACCAGCGCCTTATCTACTGGCCCATGCTCAAAAGCGGCGATTTCGACCTGATGCCGCCCGGGTTTTCCTTTCACTTGGACGACAACCTGATCAACGCCACCGCGCGGGTGCGCCACTACTGGGGCCACGACGGATGCGCGTTTGCCGAGCAGCCGTCGATTACCGGCCTGCCGGGGGCCGCCATGTACGGGCATCATGCGGATGAAGGTGAACATACAGGGTGCGTCAGACCGGGCAGCGGGGAGGCCGATGAAGAGACGCTTCTTGAAGACTGGTGGCCGGGGGGGCTGGAGCCGGGCGTGGAGGCCCAACCGGCGTGCGGCAACCTTTTCGACTCGCAGCTCGATTGGGCTTGGATGATGCTGGAATACCACCGCTTCACCGGCGAGGACCTCACCCCTTTCATGCACTTCATCGAACAAGCGGTTCTTTTCTACGACGAGCACTACCGGTTCCGCAACAAGCAGCGCACCGGCGAGGAACTCGACGAGGACGGCAAGCTGGTCATCTATCCGGCCAATACGCTCGAACATCATCCGGCGGCCCGCAATCCGAGCCTGCCGATCGTGGGGATGCACCAGATCCTGACTCGGTTGCTGGAGCTTCCCGACGAGGTGTCGCCGCCGGAGCGAAAACAACGCTGGCGCGAGATACTCGGCAGGCTGCCCGACTTGCCGGTTGCCGAATCGGGCGGGCGCCGCATCCTGAGACCGGCGGAGAACTTCAGTCACCGCAGTTGGCACATGCCCGAGATGTACGGGCTGTGGCCGTTCGAGACGTACGGGCTGGGCCTGCCCGACTTGGACCTCATGCGAGACACCTTCCTGCACGGCGTTTCGAGGAGGCATCGGGAAGATGTTTGGGCCTTTACGCAGGGCAACATCCTTTACGCTCGCCTGGGCATGGCCGGGAAGGCTCGGGAAAAAGCGATCGGGAAACTGGGCGACGGCCCCCACCGGTTTCCGGTGTTCGGGCGGGATCTCAATTTAAACCGTGGCAGCAGCGGCATGGTGGGCCTTCATGAGATGTTGCTGCAGACGCACCCGCCGGCGCCCGCCTCCCTGCACGGCAAGGCGAATGACCAGCCCCTGCGCCTCGACGCCGATGGCGGCGGGAAACTCCGCCTGCTGCCCGCTTGGCCGGGCGATTGGGACGTCGACTTCAAGCTGCACGCCCCGCGGCAAACGGTCGTCGAGGGCCGCGTGCGCGACGGCAAGCTGGTTTCGTGGGCCGTAACGCCCGAGCGGCGCAGAGAGGACGTGATCATCGGGGACCCATTTGCGAAATAGTGTCAGGCTCTTGCAAAACCTCTGCGGCTCGGCGGGGACGCCTCGCCCTACCCTGCCCGTTTCTTTGGCAATTAGGTAGGGCGAACCGTCCCGGTGAGCCGAAGCCTCCCATTGTTTCGGGGTTTTGCAAGAGCCGCGGTCCGTTGTATTTTTCCGTCCCGCTCGACGTAGACCTTGCCGGGGCCGTTGACCATGATCTCGGTAATTTCAGGATCCTGCAGAAGGTCTTCAAGAGGGCCCAGTCCAACCGCCTCGTCGTACAGTTCCTTGACCAGTTTGCGCGGCTCGATCCCCGCCGGCAGGCGGTTGGCAACCTCGCGGATGATGTTGTTCAGCGTATTCTTTACGCGCTCGCGCAGCTCGTCCTCGCGCACTTGATTGATGGTCAGCCGCTTGATATCCAATCGTTCCAGCAACTCGTTATGCAACTGACTCTTGATCGTCCGCTCGGCGCTTTCTTTCGTCCCCTGCTGCACCCGCGGGCGGGCGCGCTGTTCATCCGGCGCCGGCGGCTTATGCAACGCGGCCGGGGACCGGGTTTTACGGGAGCGTTCCCGTTTTGTAGGAGCTATGCTGAAGCTGTGTGATTGAGCCTCGAAAGTTGCAATGTGGGAGCCTTCGTCGTGGTCAGAGCGGGGGCCGCGTCGGCGTGTCGTCATGGCTAGACACGTCGATCCTGCCGGGGTCGGAGAGCAGGGCAAAGGCACAGTAGGGGTTCCCCACGAACGTGGGAGATCCTGTCGTTTCCACGGAAGACATCCCGGACGGGGCTACCGGGTGACCA
>PWXP01000279.1 GCA_003561895.1 Planctomycetaceae bacterium
AGGTCGGACGGCGGCATTGCACCGTTCGGGCGCAGCGGGCCGCGCGAGCGTGGGCGCGGGGCTCGCGGCCCGCCACCGCATCCCGGGGCGGATCGATGGACCGTTTTTGGAAATTCGGGACCCAGCCCTTGCAATCGACTTGTCCCGTGCTTAAATTAGAAGATATGCAGTGCCGCTTGGCTTTTCCGGGAATCGAGCCATGGCGGGGCTTGACCGAATTGGTTCCCATGCGTTAGGGTACATTGCACCGTTCTTCTGGGGTACTTGGCGTGCCTCAGGCCCGTGAACGGAATGAAAATGGCGTTTGTATTTGCGGGACTGCGCCGGGGCCGGCCGCAAGCTCGACTTGCAGTGGAGGCGGCAAAGTCGCGGCGCGCCCGGAAAGTGGCAAGCCACCGCGCCCCGGCCGCATTCCCTGCCGTGCAGTGGGGGCATCCGGATAAATTGCGGGGCTAGCTTTTTGCCCGCAATTCACTCCTGGCTTTGGGGAACGGCGGATGCAATAATAAGGGGGGCGGAATCCGAATATACGAATCACGCGCGGAGGAAGAGGAAATGGCCGGGCGGGCCCGGAGGGTTCCCAAGGCGTTTCCGCCGTGTTATGATAGATATGATAGATGTGTTATGATAGATACTGGGCGCGACGGTCGCAGTAAGGGCAATCCGTCGCGGCCAGCCCGCCTTGGAAAGCAATGTGCCGCCATCCGGAGCCTGCCGAACGGCCCGCTTGCGGCTCCGGCCGCTGCCCGGCCCCGCCTACGGAACAACCATTCCACAGAAGAGGTTCTCGCAATGACGTCATTTTTCCCCCTGCGCGCACGCTTCGTACTGCTTGCGTTTCTTGTGACCCTGCTTCGCGGCGCCGAGTTGCCGGCGGAGACGGGAAACGCCGCCGCCACTCGCCAATACGCTGCCGCCGTCCGGCTGCAGAACAGCGAGGCGTTCGATTTGGCGGCGGCCGAGTGGGAAGCGTTCATCGACGCGCACCAAGAGCATCCGCGCGTGCCGAACGCCCATCTTTACTTGGGCGTGTGCTACCTGAAGACGGACGAGTTCGAGCAGGCGGCGCAATCGTTCGAGACGTTGATCGAGACGTACCCCGATTCCGACATGGTCGAGACCGCCCATTTCTACCTGGGCGTCACGCAATACACGCTCGGCCAACAGGGCGAGACCGAAATGTACGATGCGGCGGCGGCCACCCTGGAACGACTGCTGGAGCAATTTCCCGAAAGCCGCCACGCGCCGCATGCGATCTTCTACCGCGGCGAGTGCCTCTACGCCCGCGATCAACGAGAGCCCGCCGCCGAAATGTACGCGCGGCTGATCGAAGAGCATCCGGAGAGCGACCTGCGGGCCGACGCCCTGTACGCCCTCGGCGTCACCCGGGAGGAGCTGAACCAGCCCGCCGAAGCGGGCAAAACGTACGACGTTTTTCTCGAAGAGTTCAAGAAGCACCCGCTGCGCAGCGAAGTCATCATGCGGCGGGGTAAAACGCTTTTCATGCAGAAGCACTACGGGCCGGCGGCCCAGTGGCTTGGGGTGGCGGCGGGGCACGAGGGTTTTGCGCTGGCCGACCACGCCACGATGCGCCAGGCGGCCGCCCTGGCAATGCAAGAGCAATACGCGGAAGCCGCCGCTCTCTATGGCACGGTCCCTGCGAAGTTCCCCGACTCCGAGTTCGCCGAAACCGCGCGGCTGGAGGGCGGTAAGTGCTACTTCCTGGCCGGCGCGTTGGACAAGGCCCGCGAGGTGCTCGCGCCGGTGGCCGAGGCCGGCGGCCCGGCCGCGCCGGAAGCCGCCCACTGGATCGCCCGCGCCCTGTTCCGCGAGGACCAACCTGCCGAGGCCTTGGAAGTCGTCGAGGCCGCCTTGCCGGCCGCGGAAGCGAGCCCCTTCCACCCCCGCCTGTTGATGGATCAGGCCGACGCCATCTACGAGATCGTTCAGCGGCGGGGCGAATCGGTCGGGCTGTATGCGGCCCTGGCCGAACAATATCCGGACCACGACGCCGCCCCGCAGGCGCTGTACATGGCCGGCTTCACCGCCCTGGAAGAAGGCGACTATGAAGCAGCGCGGAAATACGCCGACGAATTCGCCGAGAAGTATTCCGACGATCCGTTGGCGGTCGACGTCCGGCACGTGGCGGCCGAGAGCGCCCTGCAGTTGAACCGGCACGCCGAGGCGGCGGAACTGTTTGCCCGGGCGCTCGAGCAGGCCCCCGAGCATCCGGACGCCGAGTCCTGGAAGGTCCGCCGCGGATTGGCCCTGCACTTGCAAGGGAAGTTCGATGAAACGATCGACGCATTGAAGCCCGTCCTCGAACAACTCCAGTCGCCGGCCGCCCTTGCCGAAGCGATGTATCTGATCGGGAGCAGCCAATCGGAACTCGAGCAGTTCGCCGCGGCGGTCGAGTCGCTGGGCGCCTCGCTGGAGGCCGACGCCACGTGGCGGCAGGCCGACGACGCGCTGCTGGTGCTGGCGCATGCGTCCAACCGGTCGGGCCATCCGCAGGAGGCGGTAGCCGCCGTGCGGAGGCTGATTGACGAGTTCCCCGAGAGCCGGCTGATGGATCAGGCCCACTACCGTCTTGCCCAGTACAGCTACGCGGCCGGCGATTTCGAGAAGGCGGCCGCCGGGTATCAGACGGTCTTGGACGACTACGGCGACAGCCGGTTCCGGCCGCATGCGCTGTATGGTCTGGGTTGGGCCCGGCTGAGCCGGGACGAATATGAAGCCGCCGAGACGGCATTCAACACCTTCGTCGAGCAGTTCCCGGACCATCGGCTCATGCCGCACACGCGGTACGCCCGCGGCATGGCCCGGCAGCAACTCGGCAGGTATGCGCCGGCAATCGAAGACGTTCAGGCCCTGCTCGACGCCGAGCCCGCGCCGGCCGAGAGGTCCGACGCGCGGTACGTGCTGGGGCTTTGCCAAGTGGGGCTGAATCAATACCCGGAGGCCGCCGCCACGTTCGAGACGCTGCTCGACGACGATCCGGATTACGGCAATGCCGACAAAGCGCTCTACGAGTGGGCGTGGGCGCTGAAGTCGCAGGAGCAGGAGGCCGAGGCCGCCGAGGTGTTCGCGCGACTGGTGGACCGGTTCCCCAATAGCCCGCTGGCCGCCGAAGGGTTCTACCACGTCGGCGAGGCGCAATACCGCGATCGGCAGTTCGACGAGGCGGCCACGGCGTACCGTGCCTCGATGACGGAGGCGGAGAATACACCGCTGGGAGAGAAGGCCGCCCACAAGCTCGGCTGGGCGCTGTTCCTGCAGGACAAGCTGGAAGAGGCGCAGGAAACGTTCACCCACCAGCGCACGCACTGGCCGGAGGGGCCGCTGGCCGCCGACGCGGCCTTCGTGGCGGCCGAAATCCTGTTCCGGCAGGAGAAGTACGAGGAGGCCCTGGCGGCCTACGAGAACCTCGCCAACCCGTCGAACCCCGAGTTCCGGGTCCTGACCCTCCTGCACGGAGGCCAGTCGGCCGCGCAATTGGAGGAATGGGAGAAGGCCCTCGAGATGCTCGATAAGCTGATCGACGAGTTCCCCGACTCGCCCCACCTGCCCGAAGCGCTCTACGAGAAGGGTTGGGCTCTGCAGAACCGCGACGGCGCCGACGAGGCCATCGCGGCCTACGAGCAGGTCATCGCCCGAACCGACCGCGAGGCGGCTGCCCGGGCACAGTTCATGATCGGCGAAATCCAGTTCGAGCGGAAGCAGCACCGGGAGGCCATCGTCAGCTTCTTCAGGGTGGTTTCCGGCTATGGATACCCGAAATGGCAGGCCTACGCCACCTACGAAGCCGCCCGCTGCTTCGAGGCTCTCGGCCACAAACCGCAAGCGATCCGGCAGTACCGGGAACTGGTGGAGAACTATCCGGATTCCGAACAAGCGCCGTTGGCCCAAGAGCGCCTCGAGGAGCTTGGCGAGCAGTAAGCAGGACGTCCAGTATCCGTTTTCACCCACGAGCGAGAGTGTTTTATGAGGATCCGCAGATTGACACGAGCCGCAGTCTTGGCGCCGGCCCTGGTGCTGGCCGCCGCAATGCTTCCCGGACCGGCGTGGGCCGAAGAGGCCGGGGAGCCGGCCGCCGAACAAAGCGAACCGGAAGGCGGCCCGAGCGCCGAGGACCCGGAGGCCCGGGCCGCCCGTTTATTGGCCGAAGGAGACCAACAAGCCCCGGCATCGGCAGACACGGCCGGCGCGCCGATGCCCGAGGACGTGCTCGTCGAGCAGCAGATCAACTTGCTGACGCTGCTGCTCCGGGGCGGATACCTGATGATCCCCATCGCCCTGATGTCGTTCCTCGTCGTAACGTTCGGCGTGGAGCGGGGGTTGGCCCTCCGCCGGCACAAGGTCCTGCCGCCGGAGCTGGTTAGCAGCCTCGGGACGCTGGCGTCGCAGAAGGGGGGCCTCGACCCGCGCAAGGCCTACAAACTTTGTCAGCAGCATTCCTCGGCCGCCGCCGCGGTCATCAAGTCGATGCTGCTGAAGGTGGGCCGGCCGCACACCGAACTGGAACAGGCCGTGGCCGACGCGAGCGGCCGCGAGGCCTCCCGCCTTTACGCCAACGTCCGCTGGCTGGCCCTCTCGGCCGCCGTCACGCCTCTGTTGGGACTGCTGGGAACGGTGTGGGGGATGATCCGGGCGTTCTTTGTCACTGCCCACTTGCCCACCGAAGTCAGCAAGGCCGAATACCTGGCCGACGGCATTTACGTGGCCCTGGTTACCACCTTCGCCGGCCTGGCCGTGGCCATTCCGGCCGCCATCCTGGCCCACCTGTTCGAAGGCCGCATCCAGCGCCTCATGCTGGAACTCGATGAAACGCTCCTGGGTCTGATGCCCCAGTTGGAGCGGTTCGAAGGGAAGCTTCGCGTCAGCCGCGAGATCGAGGCTTCCGAGCGCGGCCGGTACGAACGGGTATCCGGTGAGGAAGTGCGGGAGCGGGACGAGGACGTGCAGCCGGCCGCCGCAACCCCCAAGTAATCTCGAGGTGATCCGATGGCAACGAAATTCAAGACTGGTTCGGCCCTGAGTCAACTCAGCCTGACCCCCTTGATCGATATCGTCTTCCTGCTGTTGATCTTCTTCCTTGTGGCCACGCGATTCGCCGAGGAAGAACGGGAAATGGACGTCCTGCTGCCGGAAGCCAGCGAAGCGCAGCCGTTGACGCGCAAACCCCGCGAATTGTTCATCAACATCAATCACGAAGGGCGCTATTTCGTGGGCGGCAAAATCGTCACCCTCGAGGAGTTACAGCCCCTCCTGCAAGCGGCGTACGTGAACAATCCGGGCCGGGCGTCGGTCGTGATCCGGGCCGACCGCCATTGTCGCTGGGAGTACGTGGTCGCGGCGATGAACGCCTGCAACCGGGCGAAGATTCGCGACTACCGGGTCACGACGACCGAGGGCCCCCCCGGCTAGGCCGGTGCGAAACAATTCGTGGGATAGGCTTCCAACCTGTCAGCCGAAGTCGACAGGCTGGAAGCCTATCCCACACCGCCCGCCGCGTATTTCGGCCTCCCCGGGGGCCGCCGCCAACCTTCCGCCATTCCCCACGGAGTTCCACCATGGCCACGAAACAGCGCATCCGCAAAGTAGCGCACGCCTCCACCGTCGATTTCGACGAACAGCAGTGGCCCATCAACGTCGCCCTGGTCATCCTTGGCGCGTTTGTCGCCGGGATCGTGCTGGCCACCAGCGACTTCGACGACCCGCGCATCCTCTACAACGGCTGGGTGCGCTTGCTGGGCGTGGCGCTGACCATGGGGCTTCTGTTCGGCGGGGTCGCGTACTTGCAGCGGAAGGTCATGCGCCGCGTGCAGCTTTGCGTGCTCGTCAGCCTGCTGTTCCACCTGTGGCTGGCACTGTACCTGCACCAGCACTTCCTGCGCCTGCTGGCCCAGGAGGAAATGCGGCAGGCTCGGCAGGAAGAGGTCGTGTACGACCCGGTTACCATTCCCGACTACCACCCGGAGCAAATCGAGCAACTCGAAACGCGGCAAGCTTTCGAGGAGCCGGTACCCACCCAGGAGCCGGTGGAGGCGGACCCGCAGCCGCTCGAGCCGCAAGACATGGAGCGGCCGCTTCCCACCCGGGACAAGCCGGAGGTGGAACCGGAGGAAGCGGAACGTCAACGGCCGAGTCCTGCGGAAATCCAGCGTGCGGAGCTTTCGGCGCCGCGGCGAGCGGAGTTGGCCGCAGGCGGGCAGGTGAGCCGTCAGGAATGGCAGCAGCGGCCCGTGCCGGACGAGCCGATCCCGCAGCCGGAAATCCGCCCTCCCGGCGAACAGCCGACCCGCCCGCTGGTCGATCAGGTGGCGTCGCTCGAGCGCCGCCGGACCGACGCCCCGCGGCAGGAGCGGCAGACCCTCGAGGAGCCGGCGGCGGAGCATTCGATGGAGGTCGCGCAGCTCGCCCGCAGCGCCCGCGAATCGGAGCCGGCGCCCGAGCATCCAACAACCCCGGCGCCGACCCGGCAGTTAACCGATCCGGCCGAGGTGGCGCAGACCGAGGCCTCGGCGCCCGAGCCGGTCCGCGCCGTCGAGCAGCCGCACCCGGCCGAGTTGACTCCCGCCACAGAGTTGGCTGAGCGTCATTCCGACCCCACGCGGCCCATTGCCGGCAAGCAGGCGACCGAGCCGGCACCCGCCCCCGTGACGGAACCGGCGCAGGCCGCCACCGAACACCGCCGCATGGATTTGCGACCGGAACTGGCGCAGGCCCCGCATCCGCGCCCGACCCGGCACGTGCAGCGGGCGGAGGTTCCGGCGGAACCGGCCGTCGAGCAGCCGCATGAGGCGATCGCCGGGAGCACGCAGGCGGCGGAGAGTTCGCTCCAGCCGACCGAGCCGACCGTTAGCCGCCAGGAGGTGGCTCAAGCCGCCCCCACTCGCGACCCGGCGACCCTCGAAGAGTTGCCGAGTGCCGCGGCGCCGAGCCCCGTGGCCGAGAGCCGGCCGCGCCGGGCGAGCCCCGCCGCGCCGACGCCTCAACCCGAGCAGCAACCCGTGGCGCCGCCCCCAATGGCCCGGCAAGTACGTGCGGCGGACTCGCCGACGCCTTCGGAGGTAAGCGCGCCCTCCGTGGCGCAGACGCCCGCGCCACCCTCGACCGATGCCGACGCTCCGGAGGCGACCAGCATCGCCATCGAGCGGGCGCCGGCCGCCCCTGCACACAGCATGGCAGCCACCGAGGCGGCCGGCCAACCGCTTCCGGCCTTGAGCGCACGGGCACAACTCCCGTCGGCATTGGCCCGCCGTGCGGAGCCGTCGCAGCCGCAGCCGGCGGCCGACACCCCCTCGACGCCCGCCGAACCTTCCACGTTGGCCCGAAATCTACAAGGGGCCCAGCTTCCTTCGACGGCCATCCGCGTTGAAAGCGAGGTTGCTGCGGCGCCGGGTAGCGCGGCGCCCAGCGAGGTCGAGGCCACCTCGCCGGCGGCGGCCGTGGCGCGTTCGGCGGCCGGGGCGCCGGAAAGCACGGCCGTGGCCGCGGCCGGCGCGGCCGATTTCGCGGTCGGAGCCGGACAAGTAGCCGCGCGAACCGGGCAACCCCGAGCGGCCGACACTGGCCAGCCTGCACTGGCCGAAAGCTCACCCGTGCCGCGGCCGGCCCGCGCAACCTCAGGCCTTGCCGCCAGCGCAATGCCCACTCCGGAAATCGCCGCCGAACCAAGTACGGCGGCCGAAGCCGACGGACCGTCCGCCCCGGCCATGGCCGCCGCAGACGTAGCCGTCCAGCGGTCGGGGCAGGCCTCGCTGCCGGACAGCCCCCTTAGCCCCGGAGCAGGTTCCGCAGCCGACACCGGAGCCTCCACCCCCGTCGACGCCGCGCAGCTTTCGCGGGTAACACGGTATGAATCGACCCCGGAAGGGACGGCGGGCGGCGATCGACCCACCCTGGCACGCGGTACCGTGGGGCGCGAGATGGCTGCCGAAATCGAGGCCGAGCCTGCCCCGACCGATCTTGCCGCCGCCGCGGGCGCCGAGCAGCAACAAGGTTCCCCGCTTGAGGCCAACGTGCAAGGCGAACAGCGGCAGATTGCCGGGCTGCCGGGCAGCCAGCCGAGCGCGCCGATGGCCGGCGCGGTCGAATCGACGACCGACCACGGCGCCGCGATGCCGGACGCGATGGCTCGGAGGGCGCCGGCCTCGCAAACCAGCGACGACGCGCCCGGCTTGCGGCCCGACGTAACGGCCACCCTTGCCCGGGCGCCCAGCGGAGTCGATCTGCCCGCCGCCGCAGCCCCTGCCGATGAGGCACCCACCACCGGCCCCGGCGGCGTCGCGGCCGCGGAAGGCGCAGCTCCGAGCACGCTGGAACCAGGCGACGTGGCAACGGTCCAACGCACCGCCGCCGCCGAGGCCTCGGCCGGCGACCGACCCGTCGCGGCCGGGTCCGCCGAATTCTCCGTCGGTGACGCGCAGGTGGTCGCCCTGACGGGCCAGCTTGCACCGGGCGCCGAGTCGTTACCGACCCCGGCCACCGCGGGCGAGCCGAGTCCGCTCGGACGCACCACGGCCGCAGCGACTATTCCCACCGTCGATATCGACGGCGCTGCGCCACAGGCCGTAGCGGCTGCGCCCGCCGATACGGCGGTGGGTGAGGCGGGCGAACCGGGCGCCAGTGCCGCGCCTACAGAAATTGCCCGCGCTGCCGGCTCCGGCCTGCCGACGGGAAGCCCGGCCGACGCCGGTGCGCCGGCCCCGGCGGGGCCGCCTTCTGACGTCGATGCCCCCGAGTTAGCCCGCCGCGGTTCCCGCGAAGTCATCCTGGCATCGGCCGCGGGTGCGGCGGTGGGCAGCCCCCAGCGAACGCCCGGCCGACTACCGGTCGCCGAGACGCTGGCCGACATGCCGGCCGCCGCGCCGCTTGCAACGGTGGCCGGCGATCCGAACCCGCCGGTCGGCGGTGCATCGCAGGCCGCCGAGGTTGGCCCGCAACGCCGCACACCCGGCCTCCCGGGTCCGCCGAGCGATCGCCCGCCGGTGGCCGAACTGGCCACGGAGCCGGGCCCCGCCGCGACCACACCGGGAACGACGGCCGGGCAGCGCAGGCTCCCGGACGGCTCGGAGGAGGGCCCGGTGCTGGCGGCCAACGTGGGGGGCGCGCCGTTGCGGAAGCGTAGTGCTGCGGGTTTGCCTCGCGGGCTGGCCGAGGCGGAAGCGCCGGAGCCGGTGGCCGCGACTGAAGGGACCGAGACTGGTCGGGCCGCTGAGTTGACCGAAGGGGCTCTTGCCGGCAAGCCCAGCCGTCGCGAAGGCGGCCTGCCGGTGCAGCTTGCCGCGCTGCCCGGTCCCGGCGGGCTCAGTTCCGACCCGTCGCCGGAGGTGGGCATTCCCAGCCGGCGGGCAAGCCGCGACAGCGAGGTCGTACACGATGTCTCTCGCCGCTTTGCGCTCGAACGCAGCGGCGGCGAGTTGGCCATCGATGGCACGGTGTATGAACCGACGGAGGGATTCCAGCATCGCGGCGGCCGGCGGGCGCAGCTTGCCCAGGCGCGCGGCGGTTCGGAGGGGACGGAGCGAGCCGTCGAAATGGGCCTCGACTTCCTCGCCCGAATCCAATTCCCCGACGGACGCTGGAGCCTCCACGAGTTGCCCCCCGGCGTCGACTTGCCCGAGCCGGCCTTGGGCGTCATGCAGGCCGACACGGCAGCGACCGGCCTTGCGCTGCTGACCTACCTGGGCGCCGGCTACACGCACCTCGACGACAAGCACCGCACGGTGGTCGACAAGGGGCTGGCTTGGCTGGTGGGCAACCAGGAGCCCAACGGCGACCTGTTTACCCGCGTCGGCGGCAGTCGGCCGGTCTGGTTCTACAGCCACGGCATCGCGGCCATGGCCCTGTGCGAGGCGTATGGAATGACGCAAGACCCTGAACTCCGCGAGCCCGCCCAACTGGCCGTCCAGTTCATCTGCGAAACCCAGCACCCGACCCGGGGCGGATGGCGCTACGACGTCGACTCGCAGGGGCGCTCCCGGGAGTCGGACACGTCGGTCTCCGGATGGCTGTTGATGGCCCTGAAAAGCGCGGAGATGGCCGGGCTTGAAGTACCCTCGGAGGTCGTCGCCAACGTCAACGACTGGCTTGATTTGGCTAAGGCGGGGGACGCCGAGGGCCAGTACGTGTACAATCCTTTCGCCGGCGATGTGCCCGAGCAGCAGGCGGGACGCCATCCGAACCTGGCCATGACCGCCGAAGGCATGCTCATGCGCATCTACTTGGGAAGGCGCCGGGACAATGCCCGCCTTATTGCCGGCGCCGACTTCCTTCGCCGGAACCCGCCTGAAGTAGGAACGGCCGAGCAGCGTCTGCGCGACAGCTACTACTGGTACTATGCCACTCAGGCGATGTTCCAAATGCAGGAGCCGTATTGGACCGAATGGAACGACCGGCTTCGCCCGATTTTGGAGGTCGGCCAGGAACAGACCGGTCCTCAGGCCGGGAGCTGGCACCCGATGCGCCCGGTACCCGACCGCTGGGGGCATGCCGGCGGCCGTCTTTATGTAACGGCCATGCACCTGCTGATGCTGGAGGGGTACTACCGCCACCTACCGCTTTTCGAAGAACTCAGCCGGTAAATGCCGCGCCGTTCCGCTGCAGTTGTAGCGGAATAATACAGTCGATCCGCGGTCTGGACGGTACGGCCCGGCCTGGGGTTGCAGCGGCTCTTGCAACATAAGTGCTTACCATCGAAAGGCTTGTGAAGGTTAGGTGGCACCAGCTCCGCAGTATGCGCCTCATTGGCACGGCGTGTGCATGACAAAGGGGTGGCGGGCGAGTTCGTCCGCTGCAGTTTCAAGCTGGCCCGTGGGGCCTCTGACGGAAATGGGCCGAACGGTTTCCCTTGCCCTTACCGTTTGGCACGCCACTGTGGAGGTGGCACTTCAGAGGCCCCAATTTCTTTGCGCCGCCCCCGATAAGCTAGAATTGCTACGACGAACCCTATTGTTGGGGCGTCCGTCCGCAGACTCGTGCCGGAGGTGGCGAATTATGGCCAAACCCGACGAAACACCCAACCCCCAGGAAAACCGTCCGGCCGCAAACGCCAGGGAAACGGAGCAGTCCCGGCCCGCGGCACCGCCCTGGTGGCGACACCTGCTAGCCCCAAAGTGGCTGGCCGTCTTCCTTGTACTTGCCGTCCTCGTGCCGGGGGCGGTCTACATGCTCGGCCGACTCGGCTCGCCCGCCAATACCGGCGAGCCGGCCCGGGGTGAGGTCAGTATCGGGGAGTTTCGGTTCCTGGCCGGCGCCAACCACCGCAGCCCCATTGTGGTTGCCACCTTCTCGCTGCACTTGGCCCTGCTGCCCGAGACCGAGGCCCTGGCCCGCGAAAAACTCGTCTCCCACAAGTATCGGGTTCGACAGGGCATCGAACAACTTCTGCGGCGAGCCCGCGGCGCCGATTTCGAAGACCCGGCCTTGGGAGACCTCCGACGGCAGTTCCAGGAGCAGATCAACGAGACGCTGGGCATTCGGGCGGTGGCCGACTGCATTGTGACCGACCTGGACTTGGTGCGTTCAGGAAGAGACTGGGGCCGGGCCGAGGCGGGAGAACTGGCCGGCGCCCCCCCCTGGACCGACTGACGTCTCGGCCGCTCCCGGTCCGGGCGCCGTCGAAGAAGTGGCTTTACCCCAGGGCGGACGGAAGCCCGCCGGGCGCGGCGCGGCCAAAAGAGCGGTATCCCAAAAGAGCGGTATCCCGAATTGACGCCCCGGCCCGCTTGCCGTACACTTGGATGTTTCAGCACGCGGTTACCGCGTGCCTTGCCAGCGTAGCTTCAATTGGCAGAGCACCGCATTCGTAAT
>PWXP01000578.1 GCA_003561895.1 Planctomycetaceae bacterium
CGATGACCCCCCCCAGCCCTTGGCTCAGGATCAGAGCGTAATCGGGAAGGATGTTGCCGAAGCCATTCTGTGTGACCCAGTCATCATCGATCGCACCGAGATCCCACGCCTGTCGAGCGTTATCCGGGATCAGGCTTCGCACTGTCTCGTAAACGGTTTTGCCACGCCAGTACGCAATCGCATCCAGTACCTGGTCCTTCGTGTCCTCATCGTAGTCGTACACATCGTTGGGCCGCTCGCGGAAGTCGTACGGGTCCCCTGTGAACTCCCGCTCGATCCACGCCCCCGAGTACTCCGGGAACACCGGAGCCGCTCGGGGTCGCCTGGCCAAGTTCCCGACGATGAGGTCATCATCTCGGGTGTACAGACTCATCTCTTCGAGCACTTGTGCAAAGGCCTCCGCCCTACGCAGGACAATAGGCTGCCCTTCGCTCTTCCTCATCGATGCGGTGAAAATACGTGCCCGCTCCGGACAGATGCTTGGCGTAATCTCCAGCAGGTCGTTCCGCAAACGCTGTGTTCTCACACTCATCCTCGGCACCTCCTTTGGGGCAATCCTGTCCCAGTTTTCTCTTGCCCTGTCGGCCCACCCTTTCAGTACTGTCAATGGACACCATCTTTTACGACCTTGGGGGACGCCTACTTTTACGACCCTCCCCCTGTCAGTGACCGACCCTGGCCACTGCTCTGGTTTCGCTAGGCTGCGGGGTTCCTGAGCAGCGAAGCGCCGTGTCGCTCTGCTTTCTGCGTCCGTCTTCCACCTCCTCACTTGAGTCTCCCCTCGAGATCCCGCAATCGGTACGAGCGGCCCTTGATGTTCAGGACGTGGCAGCGGTGGAGGAGGCGGTCGAGGAGCGCCGTAGCCATGACCTCGTCCCCGGCCAGGATCTCGGGCCAGGCGGTGATCGGCTTGTTGGTCGTGATCAGGATGCTCCCCCGACCGTAGCGGTAGCTCACCAGGCGAAAGAGGAGCGTTGCTTCCTCACGAGATAGCTCCTGGTAGCCGACTTCATCGATCACCAAAAGCGCCACGTTCAGGTACTTCTTCCGCCGCAGGGTCTTGGGAGACAGGGCGGCCGTCTGTTTCATCACATGGAGAAGGTCCTCGAGTTGGAAGAAGGCAACAGAGAAGGCGTTCTCGATGGCCTTGACGCCAAGGCCGACCGCAAGGTGGGTCTTCCCCACACCAGGCGGTCCTTGGATGAGCACCGTCTCGTGCTCACGGATCCACCCACAAGTGGCCAAGGTGTCCACCCGGCTCTTCTCCACAGAGGGCTGGAAGGCAAAGTCGAAAGACCCCAAGGTGAGTCCTGGTGGCAGTCCCGACAGCCGGAGCGAGGTTCTGATCCTCCGCTCCTCCCTTCGGGAGAGCTCAAGCTCCAGGAGCTCATCGAGAAAGCGATGCACGGGCTGGCCGTTCTTCACCGCCTCGGTGAGGAGCGTCGCCAGCTGCTCCCCGGCGTGCACAAGTCCCAGCTTCTCCAAGCTCTCCCTCGTCTTGTCCAGATCCACCCGCCCGGGAGGTGCCGTCTTCACGTTCATCGGGCCACCTCCGCCAACGCCGCGTAGAGGTCCACCGGACGCCTCTCCACCGGCATCTCCAGGATCTCCTGGAGCCTCCGTCCCATCCGCCCCAGGGGAAGAGGCGGTAGCACTCGCTCCGTAGCTTCCCCTTCGTAGCAGCTTGGGTCGATCAGGATGAGCTCCCGGGTGTGCCGCGGGTACTCCCGCACCACCCCTCCCTCAGCCAGGAGCTGCACCTTCCCCGCGCAGCCCCGCACCTCAACCCTCGTGCCCACGTAGCGAAACGGTACCGGGTAGTTGCGGCCTTCAAACCGTACCGTGCAGTCTACGTTCACCGGACGGGTCACCACCACGTCGAACGGCTCAGGGAGGATGGGAAGGGGGCCCAGAAACGGGATCTCCTCCTGCCAGCTCTCCCAGATCGTCTTCCCGGTCGCAGGACACAAACTGCGCTTGGCCCACCTCTCCACCCGTACATCCGACCAGCACTGCAGCTCGTCGACATCCTTCCACTCTCGACGTTCACCCCCCATGAGCAGCCGCGAGAGGCGCACCTTGGCCTCCGCTTTGCCCTTCGCCCGGGGTTCGCCAGGTGAGCAAGCGTCCACGTGGAACCGCACTGCCTTGGCGTACGCACGGTAGGTGGGGTTGATCACACCCCAGGCTCCCGCTCCCTGAGCGATCGCCGTTTTCACGTTGTCGATCCGGTTCACCGCCACGACGCCTGCCAGGCGGCGAAACGCCGCGTTGTGACAGGAGAGCCAGGACAGCTGGTCCTCCCTCTCGCTCCACACCACCGCCGGCATCCGGGAGTGGGAGAGCACCATCACAAAGGCATGCAGACCTCTCAGCTCGTTCTGCACACACATCTTGGGGTACTCGGCCCAATCCGTCTGTGCCTGGGCCCCAGGCGGGGTCTCCACCCGCCGGTAAGTGCGCATCGCCGGCCTTCCATAGTGCTTTCTCACGTAGCGCAGCACCGTCTTGTACGAGCCTTCGTAGTCCCACTCGTAGGCCAGGTGTTCGTAGAGCTCCATCACGTTCACCGGACGGGTGCTCTCCCTCTGCGCCTCCATCCACGCCTCGATGACCCCGGATACGGCGTCCGCCTTGAACGGCTTCTCCCCCCTTCCGTCTTGCCGGGATCCGTTCCCCGCCTTGCGCAGGTGATACCGCACTGCCCCTTCCGTCACCCCCAGCATCCGGGCAACCTCGCAGTGGTTCTGCCCCTTCCCTGCCAACACCTCGACCGTCACCCTCTCCTCCCTTGCGAGTCGACTCGGCATTGTTCGAACCCCTTCGATGCTCTGATCTCTGAGGTCCTACTTGTACCACGCCAAGCCCACCCCCAGGGTCGTAAAACTTCGCGTCCACTAACACCCGTTTTACCACCTGCCGCTACACGTGAGGAGTACGCCGAGTTCCTACGGCTGGACTTCCCGCGGATCCCGTTCACCTACGATCCCGGGCTGTTCAAGAAGATGGCCGAGCTAGGGGAGCGGTTGGTGGAGCTGCATTTCCTCAGGTCGCCCGAGCTCGATCCGCCGCTGGCCCGGTTCCAGGGGGCAGGCCAGGCAACA
>PWXP01000406.1 GCA_003561895.1 Planctomycetaceae bacterium
CCGTCACGATGCGGGCCCAGTTTGATTTTTAGGCAACCTGGCCGCCGCAGCCGAACAACTCGCACGCCCGCTGCCGTCCCGCCTCCGTGCCGAGGTCCGCTGCAAGGGCGTGGCCCTGGTCCCGCCGCGAAGCCTCCGGCGCGGCGCGTTCGGTGGCCAACTGTGCCAGGAGCCGGGCATCGTTCAAGTTGCGGAACTCGGGCGTGTCGAGAACCGCGCGCCGGCGAAAGACCTCGAGCAGCTCAACCACCTGCGCAATGGCGGCCTCGTCGAGTTCCACGGACCTCAGCACCGCGACGGGATCGAGGGGAGACGAGCCGCCGGGCGCGCGGTCTTCCTCCGGTTCCAACGGGACGACATCGCTCACGTGCGGCAGCAGCAGTGCGGCGGCAAGCACGATGCGCGCATCGCCCCCCGACCGGGCCATCAACGCGCCGGCGTGCTGAAACACCAGCAGCGACCGGGCAAATCCCGCCGTGTCGCCCCGCAACCGGCCCTCGACGGCGCCCATCAGCCGGTGGGCCAATGCGGTCTCGATCAGGCTGTTCACCCGGGAAGCCGACACGCCGACACATTGTTCGGCGTATTCGCACCAGTTGGCGCAGTCGAAGGCGCCTTTCGGGTTGGCGAAGCGGTGCCCGCAGCGCCGGCAGCGAGCCCTTTGCTCGTCTTTGAACACTTCGACCGCATGGGTACAGCGGGGGCAGGGGATGTCGAAGGCCATGTCGGCCGTCCAGGATCGGCGGTCTTGACCGGGGCATTGCATGGAATTCGTCCGTGGGAGGGCAACGGGGGCGTTGAAGGTTGCCGGTGCCGCCGTTTGCGGCGCCACCCATGGCAACACCTCTTTCGCACACCCGGGGACAGGTCCGTCAACGGTGTTCTATCCGCCGGCGTCGGCGGAGAGGATCAACACGCAATCGCCGGGGCAAAGCGGGGTGGTCGGATCGTTGACGAACCGGTCGCCATTGACGTTTGCTACGTAGCCCGGCCGCAGCCGGCCCGGGGAAAAGCACCGTTCGGCCAGCGTGGGAAAGCGACGGGACAGGTCGGCGAGCACCTCCCCGAGCCGGCAGCCCGCGGCGGTCGTCGCATCGACGCCCGCCGTCCGGCGCGCCATACCGAATAGTTCCACGCGGACCCTCATGCTTTACCGTTGAGTTTTTCGATGCGCACGGCGCACACTTTCGTTTCGGGAATCTTCGACGCGGGGTCCAAGGCGGCGTGGGTCAGCACGTTGGTGGGCGCGTCGGGGAAGTGGAACGTGAGTGAGACCAGGCCCGGCGGGCACGCCTCGGTCAACCGGGCCTCGACTTCCAGCCTGCCCCGGCGGGAACGGACCTCCACGGTTTGGCCGTCCGCGATCTCCAGCCGCGCGGCGTCGTCGGGATGGATCCTCAGCAACTCCCGGTCGCTCAAGGTCTTCAGCCCCTCGACCCGCAGGGTCATCGTGCTGGTGTGGTAATGGTAGAGGCTCCGGTCGGTGGTCAGCAGCAGGGGATATTCCGGGTCGGACAACTCGGCCGGCGGTTTGTACTCCAACGGAACGAAGCGCGCTTTGCCACCGGTGGTGTTGAAACGCTCCGTGTGCAGAACCGGCGTGCCCGGATGATCGGGAGTCGGGCAGGGCCACTGCAGGCCCCCGTGGTCGAGCCGCTCGTACGCCATACCGCCATAGCTCGGGGTGACCGCGGCGATTTCAGCCGAAATCGCTTGCGGATTGCCGCAGTCGAAGCTCACCGCGCCCATGCGCCGGGCGATCTGGTTGACGATCCACCAGTCGGGCTTCGCCTGGCCGACCGGCTCGACGGCCGTCCGGACCCGCTGCACCCGGCGCTCGGTATTGGTGAACGTGCCGTCCTTCTCGGCGAAGCTGGCCGCCGGGAGGACGACGTCGGCCAGCCGGGCGGTTTCCGTGAGAAAAATGTCCTGGCAGACGAAGAAGTCCAACTGGGAAAGGCCCTCGAGCACGTGGCTCGAGTCGGCCTCGCTGAGGACCGGATTCTCGCCGACCACGTACAGCGCCTTCACCCGGCCGGCGCTCATCGCATGGAACATCTCCGTCAAGGCCAGCCCCGGACGGTCGCTCAGTTCGGCTTGCCAGGCTGCCTGGAACTTCGACCGGACGGCGGGGTCGGCCACTTTCTGATAGCCGGGATACACGTTCGGCAGCGCGCCCATGTCGCACGCGCCCTGCACGTTGTTCTGGCCGCGCAGCGGGTTGATGCCGCCGGCCGGCCGGCCCACGTTGCCGGTCAGCAGCGCCAAGTTGCTGACCGCCAGCACGTTGTCAGTGCCGTGGCTGTGCTGGGTGATGCCCATAGCATAGAGGATGGCGGCGGGCTTGCGCGTGGCATAGGTCCGGGCGGCGTCGACGATCGCTTGCCCGGGCACGCCGCTGATCTGCTCGACCCGCTCGAGGTCGAAGCCGCCCAGTGAGCTGCGGAATGCTTCGAAGTTCTCGCAGCGCTCGGCGACGAAGCCGTGGTCGAAGAGTTCTTCCTCGACGATCACCCGCATCATGCCCATGAGCACCGCCACGTCGCTCCCCGGACGCTGGCGCAGGCGGATCGAGGCGTGGCGGCCCAGGTCGATATCCTTGGGGTTGACCACGATCAGTTCAGCGCCGCGGCGAACGGCCTCCTTTACGTGCAGGCCGATGATCGGATGGGCGGCGGTCGTGTTCGTCCCGATCGCCAGGATGCACGCCGCGTCGCGCAACTCGCCGATGCTGTTGGTCATCGCGCCGCTGCCGAGGGTCTGCGCCAGGCCGGCCACCGACGGCGCGTGGCACAGCCGCGCGCAGTGGTCGACGTTATTGGTGCCCATGACCGCCCGGGCGAACTTCTGGATAAGGTAGTTCTCTTCGTTGGTGCACCGGGCCGAGGCCATGGCGGTGAACCGGTTGCCGCGGTAGACCGCCAGTTTACGGGCCACCAGGTCCAGGGCTTCGTCCCAGGAGGCCTCCACAAGCCGGCCAAATCGCTTGATCAGGGGCGTGGTGAGACGGTCGGGATGGTGAACGAAATCGTGCCCGTACCGGCCCTTCACGCACAGCCGGCCGCGGTTGACGGGGCTGCTCCGATCGCCCTCGACCGATACGATCCGGCCGCTGCGGACGCCCAAGGCGATGGAGCAGCCCGTGCCGCAATAGGGGCAGATCGTGCGGACCTCGCGCGCCGGCTGCTGGAACCGCTTCGGGACCAGCGCTCCGACCGGGCAGCGCTCCACGCATTCGCCGCACGATTCGCATCGCGACTCGACGATCGGCCGGTTGCCGAAGGTGCTCACGCGCATTCGGTGGCCGCGGAAGGCGAACTCCAGCGCGTCGACCCCGGCCACCTCGTTGCACGTGCGAATGCAAATGCCGCACAGAACGCATTTGTCGTGGTCGAGCGTGAAGAAGGGATTCGACGCGTCGCGCTCGCCGCTGGGCTCAGGGTGGCGCAGCCGGGCCATCCGTTGTGGGTCGATGCCCACCCGAGCCGCCGCCTGCTGCAACTGGCAGTTCTGATTCTGCACGCAGCTCAGGCAGTCGCCGTGGTGGTTGGCGATCAGCAGTTCGAGGGTGACGCGCCGGGCGAACTCGACCTCTCCGGGGTCGGTGCGGACGCCCATGCCTTCCTCGACAGGCGTCCGGCAGGCGAGCACCTGCCCGCGACCTTCCACGTCGACCAGGCACAGGCGGCAGGAGCCGGTCGGCTCCAGGTCGGGATGGTGGCACAGGTGGGGAATGTAGACGCCAGCCGCCAGGGCCGCTTCCAGCAGGTTGCTGCCGGTCGGGGCTTCGATGATCGCACCATCGATCGTGATCGAAAGTCGTTCCACAACTAGGCCTCCACCGGGACGAAGTTGCCGGAGAGCCGTTCCACCGCCGCCACCTTGGGCGGACAAGCGTCGAGGCAAGCTCCGCACCGAATACACCGATCCTGCTCGATCCGGTGGGCCTGCTTGCGATCGCCGCGGATGGCGTCGGTGGGGCATACCCGCTTGCAGGCGCTGCACCCGATGCAGCGGTCGGCGTCGATCTGGAACGAAATCAGCGCCCGGCAAGCGCCCGCCGGGCACTGCCGCGCATGCACGTGGGCCTCGTACTCGTCGCGGAAGTAGCGGAGCGTGGTAACCGCCGGGTTGGGCGCCGTTTGCCCAAGGCCGCACAGCGAGCCCTTCGCAACGCCCCGGGCGAGGTCTTCCAGCAAATCCAGATCGCCGGCGCTGCCCTTCCCTTCGGTGAAATCGGTCAGAATGTCCAGCATCTGTTTCGTCCCCAGGCGGCAGGGAGGGCAAGCGCCGCACGACTCCTGCTGGGCGAAGTCGAGGAAGTAGCGGGCGAAATCGACCATGCAGGTCGTGTCGTCCATCACGACCATGCCGCCGGAGCCCATGATGCTGCCGGCCGCCTTGAGGGAATCGTAATCGACCGGCGCGTCGAGCAGGGCAGCCGGGAGACAACCCCCGGACGGTCCGCCCGTCTGCACGCCCTTCAAGGGCCGGCCCCCGATCAGTCCCTCGCCGATGTCGAAGATCATCTCCCGCAGGCGGATTCCCAGCGGCACTTCGATCAGGCCGGGCCGCTGCACCTGCCCGACCAGCGAGAACGTCTTCGTGCCCTTGCTCTGCTCGGTGCCGTACTGGGCGAACCAGGCCGGGCCTTTCTGGAGGATCAGCGAGACACAGGCGAGGGTTTCGACGTTGTTGATGATGGTGGGCCTGCCCCACAATCCCGCGGCGGCGGGAAACGGCGGCCGGGGGCGGGGCATGCCGCGCCGGCCCTCGATCGACCCGATCAAGGCCGTTTCCTCCCCGCACACAAAGGCGCCGGCGCCCTCCTTGACCTTGATGTCAAAGCGGAAACCCGATCCGAGCACGTCATCGCCCAGCAGGCCGTAGGCTTCCGCCTGGGCCAACGCGGTGCGCAGCCGCTCGAGCGCCAGCGGATACTCGGCGCGGCAATAGATGTAGCCGGTGCGGGCGCCCAGGGCGTGCCCGCCAATGAGCATGCCCTCGAGCACGGCGTGCGGATCGCTTTCCAGCAGGGCGCGATTCATGAAGGCGCCGGGGTCGCCTTCGTCGGCATTGCAGACGAGATACTTGTCGCTCCCGGCCGCCTCCCGGCAGAGTTGCCACTTGCGCCACGTGGGGAAGCCGGCCCCGCCGCGACCGCGCAGCCCCGCCGCGCGGAGTTGTTCGATGACCGCCGCGGGCCCCGCCTCCAGCGCGCGGGCCAGGCCGCCGTAACCGCCGTGTGCCAGGTACTGGTCGATGTCGGTCGGATCGATCCATCCACAACGCCCCAAGGTACGCCGGACCTGGCGCTTCAGGACCGGCGTGTCGAACAGTGGCAGAATGCCGTCCACGCGCGCTTTGCCCAACGTGCCCAAGGCGTACTCGGCGGCAGGGTCGCCGCCGGCCAGGTATCGCGCCACCAGTTCCGCAGCCCGCTCGGACGTCACCTCGCCATAGCACACCGTCGGCATTCCGGGCCTGGCGATGGCGACGACCGGCTCGGCATAGCACAACCCGATGCAGCCGACCTCGATCAGCCGCGCCTCGATGCCCCATGCGGCCAACGCCTGGCGGAGGGCATCCCGCACTTCCAACGCGCCGGCCGACCGGCCGCACGTTGCCGTGCCGATGAGAATGCGCGGCCGCGGGTCGGCCTGGAGAAACTCCCATCGCTTGAGGGCCCGCGCGCGCAGGTCTTCGAAGGATCGGCTCATTTCGCGGCGCTCCCGTTCCGGCCGAAGACCTCGGCCACTTTGCCCGGTGTCATCTTCGCCTGGACCTTCTTGTTGGTCATCACGCAAGGAGAAAGGCCGCAGGCGCCGATGCAGGCCACCGTTTCCAGAGAGTACTCGCGGTCGGGCGTGGTCTGCCCTTGCTTGATGCCCAGGTGTTGCTCAAACGCCTCCAGGATGCAACGAGCCCCGCGGACATGGCAGGCCGTCCCCCGGCACACCGCCACGTGGTTGCGGCCGACGGGGGTGAAGCGAAACTGGGCATAGAACGTGGCAATTCCGAAGACCGTGCCTTCCGGGACGCCGGTGAAACGAGCGACCGCCTCCATGCCGGCGTCGGACAGGTAGCCAAATTCCTCCTGCACTCGCTGCAACAGAAGGATCAGCTCCTCGCGGCACCCGTCGAACGAGGAGAAGATGGCCTCCAGACGAGGGTCGCTTTGCATGGCATCCTCCGCTGAGGTGGGGTTTGGTAGCGTATCCAACGGATACGAAAACTACGTTTTATTCTACCCCTTTCCGGAGCACGCGTCAAGCGAAGAGCGATTTATTAAGTGATGTTTATTCATGGCCGAGCACCCCCTCCTGGCAACGCAAGCAGGTGGACTTTCGACGCGATTCTCCGAAAAATCGGGAGGCGGGAGCCGTCGGAGTTGCTCGATCCTTGGTAGAATAACGACATGAACGCTAATGATCGTGCCGAAACCTTCGCCTACCATGGCCGTTACCTGCGGTTGAACGTGAGTAGCGGTCAGGCTGAGCCCGTCGCGCTAAGCGAAGGCGAATTGCGCCGTTCTCTGGGCGGGATCGGGCTGGGGGTCTTCCTGGCCCTGCGGGAGGGCGGAGCGGCGGCCGATCCCCTCGCCGAGGCGGCGCCCCTGGTCTTCGCGTTCAGCCCGCTGGTCGATAGCCCGCTGACCACTTCCGCTCGGTTCGCCGTGGTTGGCAAGAGCCCGTTGTCCGGACGCATCAACGATTCTCTTGCCGGAGGGCCGTTTGCCATCGAAGGGAAGCGGACCGGCTACGATGCACTGGTCCTGGTCGGGCGGGCCGCCAAACCCTCCCTCCTGGTGGTCGACGACGCCGGGCCGCGGCTCGAGCCGGCCGGCGACCTGTGGGGCGCCGGCTGCATCGAGGCCGAGAAGCAACTTGCCGGACGATTGGGGCCGGAGCACCAATTTGCCGTCATTGGTCCGGCCGGCGAGAAGCACGTGCGGTTTGCCTTGATCGCCCACGCCGGGCGTTTTGCCGGGCGCGGCGGGAGCGGCGCGGTCCTCGGCGCCAAGAACCTCAAGGCGATTGCCGTGCATGGGGCACACCGCTGCCGCTGGTCCAACCCGGACCGGCTTGCCGAACTGGCCGACGGACTGTCGCAGCGGTCGCTCGGCCCGGCCACCGCCCGTTACCGGGATATCGGCACCATCGAAAACCTCGTCTTGTTGAACCGCCTGCGCGCCCTGCCCACCCGGAATTTCCAGCAAGGCTCCTTCGGCCGGGTCGCGGAGCTATCGCCGGAGCGGATCGCGGAAGTCCGGGGCGAGGTCCGAAGCAGTTGTACGTGCTGCACGATCGGCTGCGAGCACCTGTTCCCCGCCGGACGCGGGCGGAAACCGGTCCGCCTGGAATACGAGAGCCTGTTCGCCCTCGGACCGCTTTGCGGGATTCACGACCCGGAGGTCGTCCTGACGGCCGTCGAGCGCGCGAACGAACTGGGCCTGGACACGATCAGCACCGGGGGCACGATCGCGTTCGCCATGGAATGCTGCCAGCGAGGCCTGGTCCGCGCCCCGTGGCTGCGGTTCGGCAGCGGACCGGCCCTGCTCAGGGCCGTCGAGGAAATCGGCGCGCGCCGCGGACTTGGAAACCTGATGGCCGAGGGCACCCGCGCGATGGCCCGGGCGGTCGGCGGCGGAAGCGAAGCCTTCGCGCCGCACGTGAAGGGGCTGGAGATTCCCGGCTACGAGCCGCGGGCGATGCAGACGACGGCCCTCGGCTTTGCGGTCGGAACGCGGGGTGCCGATCACAACCGCTCGGGCGCCTACGAGGCCGACTTCTCGCCCGGGGTGGACCGCCGCCATGCCGGTCCCGACGCGGCGCTGCACGCCGTGGAAACCGAAGACCGCGCGGCCGTGCTCGATTCCCTGGTGCTCTGCAAGTTCTTGCGAGGCGTGTTCACCGATTTCTACGCAGAAGCCGCGGAGTTGCTGGCCGCCGCCACCGGATGGGACGTCGGCGGCGACGAACTCCGACGGACCGCCCAACGCATCGTAACGGCCAAGAAGTACTTCAACATCCTCGCCGGTTGGCAACCGGAAGAAGACCGGCTCCCGGCGCGCTTCCTCAGCGAGCCCCTGGGCGACGATCCCCGGGCCGAGCTGTCGGCGCAGCAGTTGGGCGAAATGGTGCGGGCCTACAACCTCGCCCGCGGCTGGTCGCCGGAGGGCTGGGTATCGCAGGAGCAACTCAATGCGCTCGGCGTGCCGCCCCTGGACCACACCATGCCGGCGTAAGGTGCGCGTCAGGGCGCGGTTTCGCGGTCAGATAACCATTTCTGTCCGCCAGCGAAAGACGCACAACGGGGAGGAAATCCGGCACCTTCCACCGGCAGCCCGGCTATCCGCAACGCTTCGCAGTATTCGTCGGGGTGGTTGATGTTCCGGAAGGTCATCAACCGGGGATCGACGTCGCGGAGTTCGGCGGGCTGGACAAACCGGGTGGCGACGCGACGGAACAGGAAGACCGGACGCCGCCGGTGACGGACCAGCAGCCGGTCGACCTCCGCGAGCACGCTGCGCCGATACACGGCCGCCAGCGGTTGGTAGCGGCCGTCGACCACCGGGACCGCCGCTTCATAACCGTCGTTCAACTCGATCATGCGGGCGGCGAATTCGGGGACCAGCAAAGGCACGTCGCACGCCGTGACGTAGGCGGCCTCGACCGGCGGCGGCAGGGCGGCCAGCCCGCTGCCGATGCCTTCCAGCGGGCCGGTGTCGGGGCGGCGATCGCGGGCGATCAGCACGCCGGGCGGCAGGTCGGGCAACTCCTGGCCGGCCGCGGCGGCGACCACAATGGAATCGACCACCTGGCCGAGGAGGCGCACCACGCGCTGGAGCATGTACTCGGGCCCGAACGGCAGCCACGCTTTCGCGGCGCCCATCCGGCGGCTTTCACCCCCGCACAGGACCACCGCGCCAAATCGTGAAGTTCTACGGCGGATCATTCGGAGTTCGACGATCGAAGTCGAGGGCATGGAGCGCCCTGCTACGGTAGTCAAAACGGTTTGCCTTCCAACCGCGACACGCAAGATTCGCACAGCACGACGATGTCTTCGGTGGCAAGGAACATTTCGATGTTCGGCGGCAGAAGCCAGGTGGCCTCGACGGGAAACTCCTCGTCGGCGTCGTGCCAGACCAGCCCGGTGGCCAGGCGGGGAAATACGTCGAAGAGGAAGGTCAAAGGTTCGTCGGCGGTTCGGCGCCCGCCGATGGCCACCGCCGCCGCGTGGATCGACGCCCGGGTCTTTCCCGCCGTGGCACAAAGGCGGCCGGTGGTCCGTTTGCGGCACACTTCGGCATAACCCCGGCCGGCCGAAAGGTCGGCGAAGGTGACGTGCGGCGGTTGGCGGGCTGGACGGCCGGAAACGGCCAGGTAGTGCAGTACCAGGATCTGCCAGGCCGGCCGGACCGTTTCGCCGCGCGAGGTGACCACGTTGCCGGAAGAGAGATCGACCGCAAGCGAAGCGCCGAGGACCGGGAGTTCCCACCCGGCCGGCGAGGGCACGCCGCCCAGCCAGGAAATCTGCTCCGGCGCCTGGCGCCGGAGAGCCTCGACGGCCATGCCGACGGCCACCTGGTAGGCGTTTTGGGGAGGTGGGGCGGGGCGGTGTCGACTGGTGGCGTTGGTCATGCTTTGGCGATGGACGGCACACGGCGTGTGCCTGCCGCATTGGGGTTACTGATGGATCGTTTGGCTGAGGTCGGCGGCCAGGTCGCGAGTGAGCGCGAGGGCCCGTGCGGCTGCTTCCGGCGGGCGCGTACCCAGGCCGCAGGCGGGCGTGATGAGGCTCTGCCGGAGCACCTGCTCGCGGGAGAATCCCAAGGCGGCTACTCGGGCAATTTGCGGCAGCAGCCGCTCTCGCAACGTGTCGACGGTTTCCGCGGCAAGCGATTCGGGGTCCGTCGGGACGACGCCCCAGGCGATGGTCCCGCCGCGCGCAAGGAACGTTTCCAGGTCGTCGCGATAGACGAGGAAGTTGTCGGCAAACTCGAAGGCATCGAAGGAAACGACGGCCAGTTTTCCGCCCAGGAAGATCGACCAGTCGGTATTCGAGCAGCAGTGCGAGCCGACGGTCTCGGCGCCGGCCGCCACGGCTTCCAGACACGCGCGGACCTGGGCTACGCTCCAACCGAAGAACGGAGTGCCGAACGACGCCAGGAACGGTTCGTCGACGAACACGACGGGTTCGGTCCCCGCGGCACGCAGCCGCTCGGTCAGCCACTTCACGCGCAGGTGAAGGAACTTTACCAGCACGTCGCGGACGACTTCGTCGTACAGGATCGGATTTCCATCCTCGCCGAGCACGGCCATGCCGACCGTGATGGGCCCGGCGATCTGGGCCTTCGCCTGAACGGCTCCGCGCTGCCGGAGTGCGGCGAGGAAGGGATCGAAGCCGCAGGCTGATTCAACCGGGAGAGCGGCCGCGGCCGCATCGCCTGACTCGTAAGCCGCGAAGACCTTCTCCACGCCCAGGTAGAACACCTCGTCCTGAACGAGCCGTAGTTTGCCATCTTCGGCCTGCACCCCCGGCATGCCCGCCACCGCCTGCTCGTTCATCCCCTCGTTCCGGGAGACTTTCGGCAGTTGCGGCCAATAGGGCAGGTCGGGCGAGAAGTCGAACACCGCCTCGACGGCCGCCGGGACGTCGGTGTGCGGCAGGCTCCCGATGCCGGTGGCCCGGCAGTTTCCCAGGAAGATTGTTGTTGCTGGCATGGTCAAAACAGTCCGACGACCTCTTCATTCTCGTTGATGTCGATCGAGGCGGCCGCCGGGACTTTCGGGAGTCCCGGCATGGTCATGATGTCGCCGGCCAGCGCGACCACGAACCCGGCCCCGGCCGCCAGGCGGACGTCGCGCAGGGGCACGTCGAAGTTCTTGGGCCGCCCCGTCAGGCGAGGATCGCTGGAGAAAGAATACTGGGTCTTGGCCATGCAAATGGGCAGGTGCCCGTAGCCGGCGTCCTCCAGCGCCTGGAACCGCTGGCGCAACTGCTTGTCGGCCAGCACGTCGGTCGCCCCGTAGATTTCCCGGCAGATGATGTTCACTTTCTGCCAAAGGCTGCACGTATCGGGGTACAGGTAGTGGAAATCGCTCTTGGTGTTCTCGGCCACGTCCACGACGGCCCGGGCCAGCTCTTCCGCGCCGGCGCCGCCGTGGGCCCAGTTGGTCGCCGGCACGATCTCGACCGACAGGTGGGCGCACTTCTGCTGGACGTGGTCGATTTCCTCTTCCGTGTCGCCCCGGAAGGCGTTGAGGGCCACCACGACGGGCAGCCCGAAGCGGTGGATGTTCTCGATGTGCTTCTTCAAGTTGCCGAGTCCCCGCTCAAGCGCGTCGAAATTGGGCCGGTCGAGTTCCTTCGGCCCCGCCCCGCCGTGATGTTTCAGGGCTCGCACGGTGGCCACGAGCACCACGCAGTGCGGGTGGAGGTTGGCCTTGCGGCACTTGATGTTGAGGAACTTCTCGGCCCCGAGGTCGGCCCCGAATCCGGCCTCGGTCACCGTGTAATCGGCCAGGCGCAAGGCGAGCTTCGTGGCGATGACGCTGTTGCAGCCGTGGGCGATGTTGGCGAACGGACCGCCGTGGACGAACGCCGGCGTGTGTTCCAGCGTCTGCACGAGATTGGGCCTCAGCGCGTTCTTCAACAGCACGGTCATCGCGCCCTGGGCGTTGAGGTCGGCGGCGGTGATCGGCTTCCGATCGCGGGTGTAGGCGACGATGATCCGGCCGAGCCGCTCGCGCAGCTCGGTGAGCGATTCGGATAGACAGAAGATGGCCATCACTTCGCTGGCGACGGTGATGTCGAAGCTTCCCTCGCGGGGAATGGAGTTCCCGACGCCGCCCAGGCCGACGAGGATCCGCCGCAGGGCGCGGTCGTTCATGTCCATCACCCGGTTCCAGGTGATCCGGCGGGGGTCGATCTGCAGGGCGTTGCCCTGGTGGAGGTGGTTGTCGAGCATCGCGGCGAGCAGGTTGTGGGCCAGTTCGATGGCGTGCACGTCGCCGGTGAAGTGGAGGTTGATGTCCTCCATGGGGACCACCTGGGAGTAGCCGCCGCCGGCGGCGCCCCCCTTCATGCCGAAGCACGGTCCCATGGACGGCTCGCGCAGGCAAACAGCCGTACGCTTGCCGATGCGTTGCAGGCCGTCGGCCAGACCGATGCTGGTGGTGGTCTTCCCTTCGCCGGGCGGGGTGGGGGTGATGGCCGTGACCAGGACGAGTTTGCCCGTTCGGTGGGCGTTCCTCCGCCCATCGAGCCCCGGCGGGACTTTCGCCTTGTACCTCCCGTACAATTCCAGGTGTTCCTCCTCGATCCCCAGCCGGGCGCCCACTTCGGCAATGGGGAGCGGCTTGACGGAGCGGGCGATTTCGATGTCCGGCCGCAGGCCGACCGATGGCAGGTCGACCGGCGGAGACGGTGCAATGGTCATAACGTCCTCTCGAGCTGAGTAAGGCAAAGATACGTAAACGCGCCGGTCACGGCGTCTCATGGTGGCAACGACTCTGTCTCTCGAGTGCGGGCGAGGCGCTGTGTCTCAGATTCGGGCGATGCGGCGCCGGCGGGCATCTCCCCCGTAACGGGGTTTCTCGCCGGCGGCGCGCCGGCGCGCTCCGCGCCGGCGGCCCCATTGCCCGCTCCCGCGCGGTCTTCGGCGTCCGAGTCCTCTTCGGCCAGGTGATCGCGCTCCAGGAATCGGTTCGCCCAGGCGGAAGTGTGCCGCAGTTCGCCGCGGTAGAAGACCGGGGGGCGATCGAGCATCGTTTCGCCTTCGCCGAGGTATCGCATGCGATGGTACACCCGCACCCAAAAACAGTGCTTGTCGTCCCGTTCACAGCGGCCGTCGGCGGATCCGCCGCACGGACCGTTGCGCAGGTGTTTCGAGCAGGCGATCATGGGGCACAGGTAGGCGCATTCCGGGAGACTGCAATCGCCGCAATCCTGGCAGTCGTACGTCAGAAACTTCGCCCGCCTCTCCAGCCAATGGGCCGCGCGCCCGAGCCGCCCGCCCTGAGCGTCCCATCGCGAGCAAAGTTTTTGCATCGCGCCGAACAGCCCCCGATCGCGCGTGAACAGCCAGCGGTGCGCCAGGAGCGAAACCCGGTAGCCGAGGGTGATTTCGCGGCTTCGCGGCGGATGGTCGAGCGTGCGGAGGTATTCGGGGTTCAGCCGCGCCGGCTCGCTCAGGCCCGTGGCCGGCTCGTGCTCGAACAGGAAGAACTCGCCGGGCTGGGCATACTGGATTTCCCGGATGAAGTCGCGCCAGTCGTCGGGGCCGAAGCCTTCAGCCATCTCGATGATCCGGCTGAAGGTGTCCGGCTTGGCCATTCCCCCCAGATAGCCGCCGGCAAACCCGAGCCCCTTGAATACGGCCAACTGCTTCGCGGCCAGTTCTTGGAAAAAGCCGCGCCCCTTGTCGGGGCCGGCGGCATACTTCCGGACCTCGGCCAGCAACGCGTCGCTGACCACGCAACCGGCCAGTTGGCGCTCGTGGAACATGCGGGCGACGGTCTTGCTGAGCAGATAGGCGTTGCCGACCACGGGCACGTCGAGGCCGCGGGAGGCCAGCAGCAATTTCACCTCGTGGAATTTCCGCATGTCGTAGCCGAGTTGGGGAATCACCCAGCGGCCCCCGGCGGCAATCTTCCGCACCAGCTTCAGATACTGGGGGATCAACTCCGCCTCGTGCCGCTTGAACGGCGAGACGGCGCAGCCGATGAAGAAATCGGTCGCGGGAAGGACCTCCAGATTGCCGCGCCGGCCCGGCACCCGGAGCCCCTCGTTCATCGACTGCAGCAGTCCGATCAGGCTCATCGCGTCCAGGTCGAACACGGGGGTCGCCCCGCCCCGGAAACCGCCGGTCGGATAGTCGCCGGTCAGGGCCAGCACGTTCTCGAGGCCCTCGGCGCCGTTGCGCCAGGCAGCGGCCTCCAAGGCATTGCGGTTCATGTCCTTGCAGGTCAGGTGGACCACGAGCCGCTCGCGATGTTCGGGCAACAGCCCCGCAAGCCAGTCCGGCGGAAGCATGGCCGTGCCGCCCGGATTGTCGGTCACCGAGATCCACCCCACCTGCGGCGCCGCAAGCAGGTCGCTGGCCATGGCCGCCGCGTCGCCGCCGGAAGCGGGCGACGGGAGCCCGCGGCTGGTGACCACTTCCACCCCATAGTGGAACCGGTCGGACGTGACCATCTCCCGGTAAGAACGGGCCTGGTTGGCGGCAATCATGGTTGGCTCCCCTTGTTGGTCGGACGGTGTTGTCCAGCGCAGCAGCGGCCTCTATACCTGGGCCGGCTCCACTTGGGCCGGCAGGCCCCTCTGCATCCTCCATGCCTTGATGTAATCGTCGCTGTACAGTTCCTTGCCCAGCAGGACCTCGGCGGAGATCATGGCCGCGATCAACTCGTCATCGGCGGCGTCGACGATGGCCGCGTCCAGCCCGGCCGCCAGGCACATGACCAGGAAGGTGCGGTTCAGCAGCCGGTTCATCCGGCATTTCTGGCTGACGTTGGAAAGCCCGACGATGAACTTCGGCGGCGGGTCGTTGACGATCGACAGTTGCCGGATGGCCTCGATGACGAACTGTTGCTGCTTGAACGCCGCGTTGACCGGCAGGACGATGGGGTCGATGTAGATCGCGTCGATGGGGATGCCGTGCTCCAGGGCGGTCATGATGAAGGTCGCGCCGCACTCGATCCGCTTCTCCACGTTGCCCGGCACGCCCTCCTGGTCCATCGTCAGGCCGATGATGGCCGCGCCGCACGAGGTTGCCACGGGAAGGAGTTTCTCCATGTAGCTCGGTGCGGCGGTGCAAGAGTTGATCACCAGTTTGGTGTCGGGCAGCGCATCCCGCACCCGCGGCACCACCTGGACCAGCAGGTCGGCCTTGGCGCTGTCGAGCGAGAGCGGCTTGTCGGTCACCTCGTGGACGGTGCGGGCGAGCCAGACGAAATGCTCCACGGCGTCTCCCTTGGCCGGGCCGACGTTCAGGTCCATCACGTCGGCGCCGCCGGCGAGCTGCTGCTCCGCCAGATCCTGGATCACTTCCGGGTTCCGCTCGACAATGGCCGATCGAACGTCGCGGTACATGCCGTTGATGCGTTCACTGAAGACAATCATTCACTATCTCCTGGTGGTTGGGATGGAAGGTAGATGTTCCTTGATGGCATCGCCGAGGGGTTTTCCGCCGTATCCAAAGGGAACCGCCCCCATGCGACGTTCCGTTATTATGTTGCCGTTAGTTCGCCGATCGTCTGGCGGACCGCCTGCATGGCCTCGGGATGGCGAAGCACCAGCAGGTCGGCGCTGCCCTGGAGGAGCACCGCGGCGGTGACCGCTTCCCAGGCCGGCCCGCGCCGGCCGATCGGGCCCCAGACCTCCGCCGCCTCGTCGCCGGTGCGGGCCTCTTTCGTCCGCCACGCCTCGTAACCCACGTCCAGGATCACCGGCTGGGCCATCACCCGGTCCCCGGCCAGCGCCGCCAGCCGGCCCCGCTCGAGGATCGAGTACACGTACTCCATGCCGTAGCCCAGCGCGGCCGTGGTCGGGTAGATGACCAGGTTGGTCAAGGGATAGCCCGTGTCGCTGACGAGGATGTTCACCTGCTTCGACTTGTTGATGTCGCACGGGGCCAGGGCGATCAGCTTGTGGCCGTAGGCCTGGGCGGCGGCGGCCAGCGTGCGGTAGTCGGTCTCGGTCACCGCGCCCAGCAGGCAGTTTTCCCCCCGGGTCGCCTCGGCCACCTTGGGCATCACCGCCTGGTCCTTCGCCGGCACGTCGCAGCCCCAGACCACCAGCGGCAGATCGACGGCCTCGAGCACCGCCTGGACCGTTTCGACGGCGGCTTCGGGGGGCCGGTCGCCCTCGTCGGGGTGCGTGCCCAACAGCCGAAGATTGATCAGGTCGGCCCCCAGGTCCGCGGCCCGCCGAGCCCAGCCGGCCGGCTCCGACCAGACGTCGCCGTAGACCTCCCGCAACGGCTCGGGCCAACCGACCGGCGTCGTATCGAGCACGTCCAGGGCGATCGCCGGGGGGTGGGGCGTCTCGCCGTCGGAACTCAAGAAGGCGATGCCCGCCTCGCCGCCGAGCGTCACCGTGCGGCCGCGGGTGCCGCCTTCGGCGGGCGTGGCGCCGAGCGTCACCGGGTTGATGCGGCCCGACCAGGTTTGTGTGGCGTCAGGAATGGGCATAGGGTTCTCCTCGCAGGCTGTGGGAAGTTCCATGGTTCAATACGCACACGCCGTACGCGTGCAAAGCATCTCGGCCACTTGCTCGACGGCCGACCAGGCAGGGCTCGGCTCCGGCAGGGTGAATACGTCGCGGCCCGCGGCGCCGGCACGCAGGACGCCGCGGTCCTCGGGCACGTCGGGAAGGCGGTGGGCGTCCAGCGCTTGCAACTCGTCCCGGATCTCCGCCGGCACCCCCTCCGGTTCGGCCCGATTCAACAACACCGCCCGGTAGCCGATCTGCATCGGCAATTCCCGCGAAAGGGCCACGATCCGCTGGGCCGCGCGGAGCGACGGGCGCGTGGGGTTCAACACGGCAATGAGGAAGTCGATGTCGTTGGTCGTCCGCCGGGAAAGATGCTCCATGCCGGCCTCGTTGTCGATCACCACGGCGGCATAGTTCCGCGCCAGTTCACCGAGCGACGTGCGCAGCAAGTTGTTCACCGCGCAGTAGCAGCGGGGTCCCTCGGGCCGGCCCATGGTGACCAGGTCGAAGCCCTCGGCCTCGCTGATCGCGCGCTGAAGCTCGTCCTCGACGGCGCGGACGCGGCCGATGCCGCTGGAGGGGGAGCCTTCGGGCGCGGAGCCCTGCTCGCGTATGTCGGCGAGGGTCGTGCCCTCCTCAACTCCCAGGGCCTCGGCAAGGTTCGAACTGGGATCGGCGTCGACGGCCAGGATCGGCCGGACGCCGCGCTGGCGCAGGGCGCGGACCAGCAGGGCGGCCACGGTCGTCTTGCCGATGCCCCCTTTACCGGCTACGGCGATGGAAAGCGTCATGATGCGTTTCTCCTTCCCTCACGAGCGTAGGCCAAGACCGCCGGCCCCGACTCGCGCTGCAAGCGCTCCGCCGTCGAGGGGAAATAGGCCAGATCCGTATGCGGCAGGAAGCAGGCGGAGGTGAACCGCTCCATGTACTGGGGATCGGCCATCAATTCCTGGTAGGTGATCCGCTCGCGGATGCGGTGGGCGTCATCGAACATCCGGCGGTTGAGAATCGCCTGCTTGGCCCCGGTCAGCGCGCTGTTGCCGATGAACTGGAATTGCTCCAGGGGCAGCTCCGGCAGCAGCCCGATGGCGATGCAACCGGCCACGTCCAGCCGGTTGCCGAACGCGCCGGCGATGTAGACGCGCCCGATGTCGGCAAAGGACAACCCCAACGACTGGACCAGGGAATCGGCCGCGGCAAAGATGGCGCCCTTGGTGCGGATGAGGTTGTCGATGTCGTACTGGGTAATCACCAGGTCGCGCCAATGCTGGGCCTCCTCGGCCGAGACGACGACGAACTCCGGCTGGACGTCCTCCTCGCGCAGGCGGAAGCGGCTGCCGGCGGCCTCCGGGTCGAGGCGGCCGTTGCGGTCGATGATCCCGGCGAGAAACATCTCGGCCAGGGTCTCGATCAACCCGGTGCCGCAGAAGCCCACCGGCAGCGCCTCGTCGATGGTGGTAACGGACACGACCGGGCCGGGGCGGAAGATCCGCACGCGGTCGATCGCCCCGGTCGTGGCCCGCATCCCGCAGGCCACCGACGCGCCCTCGAACGCGGGTCCCGCCGAGGCGGAGCAGGCGACGAGAAACTCCTTGTTCCCCAGCACGACCTCGCCGTTGGTGCCGATGTCGAGAAACAGCGCGATCTCGTCGCGCTGGTGCATGCCCGAGGCGAGGATGCCCGCGGTCGTGTCGCCGCCCACGTAACTGCCGACCATCGGCAGCCCATAGAGCAGGCCGCGGGGATGGATGCGGATTCCCGCTTCGGCCGCGCGGACCGGAGGCGGACAGGCGACCGTGGGAACGAACGGCGCGATGCGGACCAGGTCGGTCTCCAGGCCCAAGAGGAAATGGAGCATGGCCGTGTTGCCCGCCGCCACCACGCACTGGATGTCGCCGCGTCCGATTTGGGCGCGGCGGACGAGGTCCTCCAAGAGGGTCTCCACGTCGCCGATCACGGCGTTGTGCAGCGCCTTGGCGCCGCCGGGGCGGCGGGCGTAATTGATCCGGCCGATCACGTCCTCGCCGAAGCCGATCTGGGAGTTGTACTTGGCCGCCGCCTCGCGGGTTGCGCCGGTGAGCAGGTCGACCACGTGGGCGACCACGGTGGTCGTGCCGACGTCCAGCGCCAGGCCGAAGCTTCGTTGCGAGGTGTCGCCTCGTTCCAAGCAGAGGACCTCGCCCACCTCCCGGCGCATGCCCACGGTGGCCGTCACCTGCCCCTCCCACTCCCAATGCCACGACGAACGGTTCACCGTCAGCCGGCGCAGCAGCCGGGGCAGTTCCCGGGCGACCTTCAGTCCCATTTGCAGCGGCCCCGGCTGCCGCTTCGCCACCGCTTCGAGCAGCCGTTCCTGGTCGGCGGTCGGGTTGTCGAGGGTCGGCGCGTCCAACTCGAGGAAGGTCTTCTGGGTCACCGGGTCCAGCCCGCCGGGCAAACGCTCCGCCTCGCGCCGCTCGAACGCGCGGAACCGGTCGCTGTCCTTGCCGACCCCGATGAAGCTGCTCAGCCGCGATTCGGGCGGGACCTCCACGACCAGGTCGCTGTGCGGCACCACCTGACAGGCAAGGACGTAGCCGCGGCGGATTTCGGCGCGGGTGAGAAACTCGGTCGACTCGCCGCTCACTTCCCCGTCGCGGACAATCAACCGGCACTTGCCGCAGGTCCCTTCACCGCCACAGATGGCGCCCACGTACACCCCGGCGGCCTGGGCGGCTTCAAGCAAGGTCTTTCCCTCCTCAATGGCGGCTTCGCGCTCATCCGGCAGAAAGCGGATCCGGTGCCCGATGTTCAGGCTGGTCTTTTCCATTGCTGTTTCTTCAAGTAAGTGGGAAGTCCGGCGGCCTCTTTGGGGCCGATCTCGACACCCCAGCCCGATTCGTCTTCCACGCCCGCCGAAAGTACCGCCACGAAGCCCGGGAGCACCAGCTTCTTGTGCGCGATCCGGCTTTCGAGCCCCGTTTGGTTCAGGGCCTTGGTAATGGTTTCGGCGTTGAACTTGTCGGAGGCCCAGGCGGTGAGCACCGAGGTCCCCTCCGTGTCGACGGCCAGCACGTAGGCCGGTACGCGACTGGCCTCGACCTCCGACTCGACCGAATAGTAGCTCAACGAGAAGTTCGTGGTCACCAGCACGGGCGAGTCGTCCCCGACCGCGCCCACGCTGTACAGCTTCGGCTCCACCGCCACCGGTTTCTGGGGATCGGTGTAGATGTCCTGCCGGGTGGTGAGAATGGGCAGGATCTGCCACGGCTCGCAGGCGTCGGTGACGACCACCGCGGCGTACTTGGCCACGTAGGTGCCGGCCTCGACGGCCTGCATCGTGGGGTCGGCGCTGCTGGTCAGTGCGAGGGTCGGGTAGCCCAACGCCCGGAAGTTCTTCAGGGCCAGGCGCCGTATCGCCGTCATGGCCTCCAGGGTCGGTTTCAGCCCCCGCGCACCCGGATCGAGCACGAGTTGCTCCACGCCGAGCACCGCCAGCTTGGAACTCAAGTCGGCCAGCGCCTCCAACCCGTCGGCCCGCACGGCCAGGGGGCAGTTCTCGTCCTTGGCCACCGCGGCGGCGGCCCCGGCCTCGGCCGGGTCGGTAATGTACAGCAGGGGGCGCCGGCCGGAGAGGGCCGCGGCCGCCCGGCGGAGGTTGCCCGCGGTGGCCGACATCACCACGCAGGCCAGCCCCGAGGCGTCGGCCGCCCGCTTCGCGGCCTTTTCCAGCTTCGCCGGGTCGCCCGACTCGTTGTCCACGGCAACCAGGTCTACGCGAATCCGGAGCCCGACCCGCTCGAACGCCAACCGGCCGACCGCCTCGGCCCGCGCGGTAATCGCCTGCTCGTCGTCGAGGTCGGAAATGCGGACGGCGACGGCCGTGGGGCGGTGGAACTTCTCCTCGTGGCGGTACAGTTGCGTCTCGTTGCCCACCTTGATCTCGGCATCGCCCGCCCCGATGGTGACCAGTTGGATAGGCGGGCGCGAGGCCGATTCGAGAGCGGCTGCCGCGTCGGCGCTCACGTGGGGGCACGCCTCCAGCGCCACCTGCTTGGTCGCCACCTTCATGGCAAACGCCAGGCAGGTGGGAAGGCCGCAGTCCTTGCAGTTCGTCTTCGGTAAGTTCTTGTAAATGTCGAGGCCGGATAACGCCATCGAATTTTCCTTTCCACGGGGAATCAGTATTCGTCGAGTCCTGCGCCTCACCCAATCAGCGGATCGAGGCTGGCCGCCGGGTGTCCCTTCGCCGCCAGGAACCCCGCCACCTCCTCCTCGGTCGTGGCGTCTTCCTCGGTGGCGATCTTCTCCAGCAGGTCGGGCTCGCCGATCCGCTCCGCTTCTTGCTGAAGCCTCTCGGCCACCGTTTCCTTCAGCGAGCGGGGCATCCACACCAGCCGCCGGATGCCGCCGTCGGCGGCGAGGAACTTCGGGCTGGACAGGTACAGCCGCCCCACTCCCAGGAATCCCGGCGTCTGCGCCCCGCCGCCGGTGACCGAGGCCAACTCGCCAAAGCTCATCCCGCACGGCGTTCCCCCTTGGTGCTCCCGGTTGACCACCATCACGCCGTTGGCTACCGGCAGCATCGCCACGATGCACTCGAAGCAGCCGCAACTGGTCATCGGCGATTCCAGAAGGCTGTAGGCGCAGAAGCGCTCGACCTTGCGGTTCGACTGCTGGTACACAAACTGGTTGACCCCTTCCCACTCGCCCTTGCCCGCGTCGATGGTGCGGCCCTTGGCGATGGGCTGGTTGGGGCCGGTGGGGCTGATCTCGAAGTTGGCCCGGCCGTCCAGCCAGTTGTACGCCCCGCACAACCCCAGCCGCTGCGGCGTGATGACGCACACGTGGTCGGGCGCATAGCTCTGGCAGATCGTGCAACTGTAGTACGTGTCGACCGATTCGTCGGTCATCCCCGCAATGCGGTCGTCGCGGAAGGCGAAGGCGTCGCCGGCCTCGGCCGCCTTGGCCTCGACCTTCTGGGGATCGGTGGCGAGGTGGACGGCCACCTTGTCGACAATCCCGCCGTACTCCTCGTGGATCTTCCCGTAGAGGATCGTGCCGAGGGGCTTCAGGCGCAGGCCGGCGTGGAAGGCCTTCTTGCTGATCCGGCACCAGATCTGGTCGCGCTGGCCGGTGTGCATGAAGCCCATGGCGTGGCTGAGCCAGCGGTGGACCTGCCGTTCGAGGATTCCCTCGAAATCGCGCTGCATCTTCCGCCCCGCCACGAGCACCTCGATCGCAAGCGGCATGGCCCCGCCCTCCTCGATGGTGTCGATGTCCGGGCCGTCCACCACGGTCCGGCCGTCCTCGACGTCGTCGGCCACGTGGACGTACTCGACCGCCGGCGAATACTTGTAGCCGAACTGCACGTGCATGTCGTCCTTGCGCACCCGCTCCCCCTCGAACGCCGCCGCGTAGCCGATAGGAATGTCGATCTTCTCCACCTTCACCTTCACGGCCCGGGTGTCAGTACACGTGGGGACCAGCTTGTCATAGTCGGTCTGGACGACCAGGGCCTCGCGCACGGTCACGCCGGTCGGTCGGACCTCCGGCGTGGTGGGCCGGTCGGAAATAATCGGGTAGCCCATGAGAATCGCCCCGGCGCCCAGGGCGTACCAGTCGTCGGGAATGTCGCCGAAGGTGATTCCGAAGGCGTGAATGCGGTTCTTCGTGTAGTCGAGGCACTTGCGCGTCTCGCCCCGCTTGTGGCCGCCGAACGTCAGCGCGCTGCGGATCGACCAGTTGAGCACGTAAATCGAGTCGAGTGTGTCGGGCCCGACCGGTACGACGTACTGGTCCCAGCACTCCTTCAGCGGCGCGTGCTCCTGGAGCACGCCGCCTTCGTACATCTGCTCCCGGGCCGTCTTTCCCTCATGGTTGGCGCACAGGAAGGTGAGGATGCTCCGATTCTGGAGTTCGCGCACTACCTTCACGGCGATCTCCGTGCTCGGCGCCGGACCGAGGATCAGGGCGAAGCCGGGCATGCGGCCGTCGACGAGCTGAATGCCCAGTTCGCGCATGATCGTGTCGGAGATGAACCCCTGCCAGCCCGGCGGCGTCTGGTAGCCGTTGGCGGTCCGCAGCGCCACGAGCGCCTCGGTGGCCAACATGCTGGCCACCCCCGCGTCCAGGCCGTCGCCCAGGTAGGGCAGCCAGAGCTGCGCGTCGGGAACCGGCCGCAGCAACTCGCGGGCGTGGTCGAGTTGGGCTTGCAGGTCGCCCAACGTCTTCACTTCCAACCCCATCAGGGCGTACGACATGGGCAGGGAATAACATGTCTGAGTTCCCCAGCCCACGGGCCGGTCGGGGCCGTACTCGGCAATCGCCGCCTGGAACTCCGCTTCCGCCTGCTGAACCCAGGCGTGCGTCCCTCGGATAACTTGCGTGAATACTTCTCGCGACATTTCGTCTTCTCTCCAACTAGGGTCAGCCCACGGCGGCCACGGCTTCCACGGTCTTCTGGGCATAGGGAACGGGGTACATCGACGCCGGGAGCCCCAACTCGACGCGCTTGCAATCGATGTGGTCGATCATCAGTTGCGCCGCCTTGATCGGATCGGGCTCGAAGCTCCAGGTGGCGCCGAAATGCTTCTCGATTTCCCGCGTCAGGAAATCGACCGCCCAGGCGCTCCCCTCCACCGGCAACGACTGGCCGATAACCACCGACACGCCGCTGGCGACGAAGTACATGCCAATGGCGATGGCCTTCTCGCTCATCCACTCGGGCGCGGCGCCGGCCACCGGCAGTTTGTCGAACGAATCGCCCAGACCGCCTTCGGCGACCATCTCGGCGCAGGTCGTCAGGATCCGCGAGTTATCCACACAGCTTCCGCAGTGCAGGACGGGCGGCATGCCCACGGCGCGGCACACCTCCTGAAGCCCCTCGCCGGCGTGCTGCATTGCCGCCTCCGGCGTCAGCAGCCCACCCTTGGCGCACGCAATCGCGCTGCAGCCGGTTTGCACGACCAGCACGTCGTTGCGGATCAACTCCTTGACCATCGCCAGGTGGGACTCGTCCTGGGGGAATTTCGGGTTGTTGCACCCCACCACGCCGGCCACCCCGCGGATGCGCCCCGTTTGGATGGCGTCGTTCAGCGGCCGGTAGCTCGGCCGGTAGCGCCCGCCGAGAATCTCGGAAACCACCTCGCGCGTGAAGCCCGCAATCAGCGGCTGCCGCTCGTGCGGAATGGCCACCTTGCCCGGATCGCGCCGGCCGAACGCGGCAATGGCCTCGCGGACGATCTGCCGTGCGGTGTCCCAGGCCCGCTCCTCCTCGAAGGCGATGTGCTTGGCCCCGCGGAACTGGGCCTTCGGACTCGTGGAAACCACCCGCGTGTGGAAACACTGCTCGAACTCGGCCAGCGACGGGAACACGCACTGCACGTCGACGAGCATCACGTCCACCGCGCCGGTCATCAGGGCCAGTTCCTGCTGGAGGAAGTTGCCGGCGATGGGCACGCCGTGGCGCATCAGCACTTCGTTGGCCGTGCAGCAGATGCCCGCTAGGTTGATGCCCGCCGCCCCGGCCGCCTTGGCCTCGGCCAGCAGTTCCGCGTCGCGGCTGGCGGCCACCATCACGTCGGAAAGCGTCGGCTCGTGGCCGTGGACGAGAATGTTGACCTCATCGGCCTTCAACACGCCCAAATTGGCGCTGGCCCGAAGCGGCTTCGGCTGGCCGAACAGCACGTCGGAAACATCCGTGGCGATCATCGAGCCGCCAAAACCGTCGACCAGGGCCACCCGGGCCGCCGCCAGCAGCAGGTGCTCCGGATCGTTGTCCACCCCCATGGCCGTCATGTGCAGGGCGGTGGAGACCTCGCGGTCGATTCCCCGCGGGGTGGCGGCGCCCTGCGCCCAATTCTTCTGCTGTTGCTCGGGGGCGCGCCGGGTGTTGGCCAGCGCCCCGTCCTGCCGGCCGAACTCGGCCAGGAGGAACTCGGCCAGGTCCTTGGCAATCTGCCGGTCGGACCGGCCGTCGCGCGCGATGCCGTATTCCTCGGCCAACGCGTGCAGCTTGGCCGGACCGCGAATCTGGTACACCGGCGAGTTTCCCTCGGCCGCCATGAGCAGCGCCCGGACGATTTCGCGGGCGTGGTCGCAGTGGGCGGCCGTTCCGGCGGCGACGTGGCGGAGCAGATTCCGCGCGACGATCGTCTCGGCCGTCGCGCCGCAAACGCCCTGTTGCGGGCCGCGCCCGTCCTTGCCCACGCGGCAGGGCCCCATGAAACAATGGCGGCAACACAGCCCTTCGCGGCCGAACCGGCACTGCCCTTTCTGGGCGTCCAGCCGATCCCACGCCGTTTGGACCCCAAGGTTGCCCGCCACGTCCAGCATCGCCACGGATGCCGAGTCGGCGGATCGTCGCTTCTGCTCAGCCATGTTCACTCCTGATTGCTAGTAGAATGTTCCTTCGCAACGGCGGGTCGCGCCGTCGCCTCCTTAGCCCGCCGTGGCCGATACCCTTTCCGTCAGCTCGTGTTCCAGCTCGCCGGCCACGCGCTCGACGGCCTCGGCCACGGCGGCTTCGGCCTGCCCGACGGACCGGTCTTCCAGATCGGCACGGGCCAATTCCGCCGCATAGGGGAGGACGCCCAGGATCGCCGCATCCGGCAGGGCACCCCGCAAGGCGGCTTCCTCGGCAGCCGATCGCACCCGGTTGCCCACGACAAAGAAGGGTTCGATACCGATCTCTCGGGCTAGATGCTGGAGGCGTTTGGCGGTGCGTACGCTCCGCATTCCCGGCTCCACGACGCCGATCATCGCGTCGACCCCGCGTGCCGAGGCCCGGCCGATATGCTCCAATCCGGCCTCCATGTCGAGGATCACGTCATCGTCCACCCGCAGAAGCAGATGCTGCATCAAGGCCTTCAGCACCGCGCCTTCCGGACACATGCACCCCTTTCCGCCGGCTTCGACGGTGCCGAGCACCAGGAGCCGGACGCCGCCGGCCCGGACGGAAAAGCGGCCGGGAAGGTCATCGACCTGCGGGTTCAGGCGGAACATCAGTCCCGCCCCTTCGTCCTTCGCCTCCGTTCGCTCGAGGATCAGATCGCGCATCCCGGCGATCGGTTCCGGGACGTCCTGCTCGGCCACGCCCAGGGCCGAGGCGAGATTGCCGTCGGGGTCGGCGTCGACGGCCACGACCCCACGTCCCCGCGCAGCCGCCCGTCGCGCAAGCAAGGCGGCAAGCGTCGTCTTGCCCACCCCCCCCTTGCCAACGATGGCGAATTTCATCGACTGACCCCCTCTTGCGGGTGACACTGTTCTACCTTGCGAAAGCTACCGTCTGGTATCCACAAGGGCTGGCGATCGAAATGGTACGAGGTCCGGTCATGTATATCATTAGACCTATCATAATAGTAATGTTATCGCAAATCGCGAAGGATGTCAACCGACCGGCAGCAAGAAAAAGCGCGCTCTTCCGTTTCGAGGTGCAGGCCGCGTCAATGGTAGTAGGCACCCGCCGTTGTGCCGTCCCCCCCGGCAAAGCAGTCTGCACCTCGAAATGGAAGAGCAAGAGAATATTCCCCCTTGTAACCGATTGCGTCTGTGGTACAATAAACTGGATATTACCAAGTGGTCGACTATACTAATGCATAGCCATCCCGGGCCATCGTGAGGATTTCAATGCCCTCCCCGCCTTATCCAATCAAAGGAGGCACCCCATGCGAGTTTGGAAATTCGGCGATCATGTTCCCGCCCACGCGCTTGTGGACGCAGCCGAACGCCTGAGGCTGTCCCAGAAGCAGAAGGCCATCGAAGTCGATCGGCGCATGATCGCGCGATTCGTCGCAGCCGTGGCCGAGGCCGAGGACGATTTGCTGCTGGCCGGCTTCGACTTCGGCACGGGACCCTCGGCCGACGCGCTGGCCCGGTTCCTCAACGCGTCGCACGTTCGGGCCGTGGTCGCGAAGAGTTTCGCGCCGGAATTCGCCGTCGCCGCGTCGTCCCTCGACGTCGCGCTGATCGCCCAGGCCAACGCCGTCGATACCTACGAGCAGAACGAATACCTCCCCCCGGACGACTGCTTGATCCGGTATATCCTCGAAGCGGGACCCGATGCGATGCGGCGGGTTCCGGAAGTCGAACTCGATCTCCACGAGGGACGACTCGTCATTGACGGAACGCCGTTCACCTTCGCGCCGCCCGTCCATCAGACGTAACCCGATCGCCTCGAGGGAGAGCAACTTCAGGTTTCCTGATCTCTGGCCTTCGGAGCCGATAGCAACTGGGGCGATATTCGCTTGAATTTCGGGCGTTTGGCGAGAACTTGCCCCCGGTGGCCCGGAGTAGCCAGGGGGAAAATAAAGCGGTACCTTCAACACTTCAGACACGGCTCTCGCCCGGGAAGGCAACGCGGGGTTCTTCCAGCTCCGCCGAGGCCGCGGTGCATCGGTCATCACGAAGAAGGTGGTGGCCGAAGTCGCAAGCGGCTGATGGACACCGTGAAAATGGTGGCGTATCGTGCGGAAACGGCGTTGGCCATGATCGTACGCGACAAGCTCTCCCACCCGGACAAGGCGCGGGCGCTGATTCGCGGCGTGCTTCGCTCCGATGCCGACCTTCATCCGGATGAGGCAGCAGGCGTTCTGCACATGCGCATGCGGCTACAGTGTCCTTCCGGCAAGCCCAATTCATGCACGCTTGCCGGAAGGACACAAGATTCGAACGGACCTCCTGGAAACCCGGGCCGCTGGTCCAACGGGAAGACGCCTGGTTTGCACCCAGGTAATCGGGGTTCGACTCCTCGGCGGGGTACTTTCGTGGTTGGCTGCCGCCAAGCCTGCTGTGAGTGAACGCAACACCCGGGGCCGGGAGCGATTCCGGTCCCGGGTTTTTGTTGAATCTCCGGTTCCCTGAGCGCTCCTGGCGTCCCTGCGCAACGGTTCCGCACGGACCGACAGCCGGCCCCGTTGCAGTCCTTGATTCGGATGCCATTCGGTTGCGAATCTCGATCGCGATACTGGTGAGCCCAAGTATGGGCGAGAATCGGCCGCAGAAGCCCCCAGGGGCCACTGTGGGGCCGCGGACGCCGAGAAGGCCTCGGATGCCATGAAAGCCGGCAAGAAGCGCCAGCGGCCTCCTGGCGCTTCTCAGCGGCCTTCTCGGCGATCGGTAGGCCGCGATTGGTGTTCGCGCCGTGCGCGGACGCGATATACCCACCGAAAAAACCGAATACTTGGTCATCGCTGTCCACGTCGATTGCGGACATCATGTCCGAACTACGAAAGTGTTTATCATGACGTCGGTGTCTGAGCGAAGACGACCTGACTACCGCGATGTTCGACCGGTCTGCTCGTGCGACGGCCATCAACTGTTGGCACGCGTAAATCGCGCGGCGGATTTCCAAAATGTGATTATTCCCTTGTGGCCTACGCCTATTGCACGCCGCCATTTGGGCACAACATGTAGGGTACGCCCGGTAGGTCGGGTACAATATGTAGGGGTGTGCAACGCGCGTAGGCCACAAGGGATTATTCGGCAGTACGTACCGCTCCCCGACCCCCACGGAGAGCCGACCGGGAAGCCGAACAACAAGAAAAGGGACCGCCATCGGGAGTGGGTGGTAGCTCTTGGCACTTGGCATTTCTGGAACCACCGGCAGACGCTGCCGCCTCCTCCGCGCCTGTCTCTGTCGCCGCAAACTGACCACCCCCTCCCAATTCCCTTCCAGGCGGCGCCCTGCCGAGGTTCTTCACGCTTGCCGGACACGCCGACCCACACCTACATCGAAGGCTACAGCGCAACCGGTGGAGAGGGTCCGCCGATATCCGCACTGCACGGCGAGACAATCTTCGCCCCCAAACGCGATGCGGTCATCCGCTTTCTCAAATCGTTCGGCCTGAGCGATGATGAGGCCGCGGAAGTCGTCCGCCGGGTGGGGACGGTGCCGTGACGGGCGTTCGCGGGAGGCCAGGGAACATGCGATGCGAGAAGTTTCGGGCAGGGACAGCACCGATTAGCGCGCCGCACATATCGGGAATGTACCAGCCAGCCGCGCCGTTCCTTCGAGTTTTTTTTCTGCTCTTCGTGGTTTTCCCCTTGCCCTATGCCCTGCGGAAGAGTTCCCCCTCGGCCAAGAGCGTCACGACCAGCGACAATAAGCGCCCGCCACGCTCGCGCCAATCCAGAATGCACGGTGGCCGGGCGCCCTGCGGGGCGCCCGGCTGCCGGTTTTTCTTTAGCATTCAGGGGGGTTGAAAGTCGTTCGGCCGTTGTCGCGCGTGGTTGTACGCCACCAGTCGCCATGCGTCAGATGAGGCGAAACTCCTTGCACGGTTGACCGATCGCGATTTCAGACGCGGATGCTTTACCGCCAGACGCTGGCCGCCGCCTTTTCCCCACCTGCAGGTCTTTCGTTCGTGCCCCAGCGCTGCCGGCCCCTTTTGCCGCGAAAATCGGGACAGGCCCCCGCCGGCGTTCCCTCCACCCGCCGAATCTCGGGCCGACAGTCAGCGCTGCTTCGCCAACTCCCATGGGGGAGTGAAAGCTAGGTGATTTCCGTAAGTGCTTGCTGTGGCTTGGTTTACTTGACACGGCAGCGAGCGAGTGCAGGACTTTCATGCCACACCCAGAGTACCACTGAGCAAAAGTCGCGCCTTCCGGCGCTGGAGGGTCGCGTCGAGTGCGTGTGTGGGGGTGTTTTGATGAGCGAAATAGTGTATTATGAACGATACGGTGTTGTGCTTTCTTCCGGCGGTGGCGTTGTTGGACGTGCCGATGCAGGAGGGCCGCAATGAGCCTTCGATTCAAGCTGACCACCGTTGCTGTCGCAGTCATCGTGGTGGCCAATTCTCTGCTCTCATTTCTTGCGCTTCGGTACCTGGGGCATATCTGGCTCAACGAGGTCCAGACTCGGGTCCAGAGGAACTTGAACTCCGCCCGCGGCGCCTACCAAAAACATATCGAGTTGATCGTCGCCAGCTTGCAGGCCGCGGCACTGGACCAAACGTTGATTGCCGCGGTAGGGCGGGGTGACCGGGCGGAACTGAAGCAGACGCTGCAAGCATTCCATGCAACGGGCAAGATGGATTTCGTAGGCGTACTGGACCCGATGGGGCAGGTGGTCTGCCGGGCCGGGAGTGAGCAGCGGGGAGACGATCTTTCTGCCGACCCCCTCGTCGCCCAGGTAATCGACACGCGAACACCAGCCGGCGGCACGGTAATCCTGTCACAACAGCGCCTATCGGCGGAGGGACCGGAATTGGCCGGGCAAGCACGGTTTGAAGTCATTCCGACCCCGGCCGCAAGGCCCACCGACGACCGTATCCGCACGGACGGCATGGTACTTGCCGGAGCCGCGCCGGTAACCGACCGAGAAGGGGAATCTGTGGCGATCCTGTACGGTGGGAAACTGCTGAACCGGCGCTACGAACTGGTCGACGCGATCAAACGGGAGGTATTTCCCGGCGAAATCTATCAGGGCAAGGACATAGGCACGGTGACCATCTTTCAGGAAGACCTGCGGATTTCCACGAACGTGACGATGGCCGACGGGGAGCGCGCGGTAGGCACCCGCTTGAGCAGGGCTGTGTGCGAAGCCGTACTCGACCGCGGCCAAACGTGGGCGGCTCCGGCCTTCGTGGTCAACGATTGGTACATTACGGCGTATGAGCCCATCCGGGATCCCACGGACCGGATCATCGGGGTGCTGTACGTGGGCCTGCTCCAAGCTCCATTCACGTCCCAACTCAACGTGATTCGCGCCGTCTTCCTGGCAATTGTGGGCGTGGCCACGCTGACCAGCCTGGCCCTGCTGGTGCTGGCTACCGAATTGGTGCTCCGGCCGATCCACAGCGTCGTGCGCATGGCTCATAAGGTGATCGGCGGCGATCTCTCCGCCCGCGTGGGCATCCGGCCGCCGGGCGAAATGGGAACGCTCTGCCGCGCGGTCGACAGCATGGCCCAGGCCGTCGCGGAGCGGGAGGAACTCCTCGCGCTGGCCACGCGGCAGCAGATTGGCCGCAGCGAACAACTGGCGGCCGTCGGGCGGCTGGCGGCGGGCGTTGCCCACGAAATCAACAATCCGCTCACCGGCGTCCTGGCCTTCGCCGACATGCTCCGGGAAAAAGAAAACATGGACGAACAGGACAGGCAGGACCTGGACCTGATCGTCCGCGAAACCAAGCGGGCGCGCGAGATCGTCCGCGGGCTGCTGGAGTTCGCGCGGGAGACACCCTCGGCCAAAACCCTGCTGAACGTCAACGACGTTGTCCGGCAGACCACCCGCCTGTTGGGAAAACGCGAGGCGTTTCAGAATACCTTCATCGTCGAGGACCTTTCTGAAGACCTACCGCCGGTCAACGCCGACAAGAATCAGATCCAGCAAGTGCTGGTAAACCTGGCGCTGAACGGCTGCGAGGCGATGCCCGAGGGCGGAACCCTCATGATTTCATCCCGCTACGAGCATGGCCGGGTGGTTGTCAAAGTGACCGATACCGGCTGTGGAATCCAAAAGGCACACTTGGACCAGGTCTTCGAACCGTTCTTCACTACCAAGCCGGTGGGCAAGGGCACCGGGCTGGGGCTGAGCGTCAGTTACGGCATCCTTCGTCAACACGGCGGCACGCTGGAGGTCGAAAGTGAAGAGGGAAAAGGCTGTACCTTTACGATGACTCTGCCCTCAGCAGGGACGACGTCATGAAAGACGATTGCCCAGTGACCCGCAGTAATGCAGTAGAGCCGTTGCCAAACCAGCCCGGTCCTGCGGCCGGCACTTCGACATGCCGGCCGGCCATCGAGTTTGAGGGAATGCTCGGCGGGTGCCGGGGCATGCAGGAGGTGTTCGGGCTGATCGAGCGGATCGCTCCGGCCGAGAGCACGGTGCTCGTCACCGGGGAAAGCGGAACCGGGAAAGAGATGGTTGTCGGGGCAATCCACCGGCACAGCCGTCGGCGGGATTTCCCACTCCTGGCCTGCGACTGCACGGCCCTGGCTCCCACGTTGTTGGAGAGCGAGTTGTTCGGCCACGTCAAAGGGTCCTTTTCCGGAGCGATAGCCACCAAGCGGGGCCTGTTCGAGGTGGCGCACCAGGGCACCCTCTTCTTGGACGAAGTGGGAAATCTCAGCCTGGAGACCCAAGGGAAGCTTCTGCGCGTGTTGGAAACCCGTCGCGTTCGCAAGGTCGGCGATACCGCGGAGCAGGAGGTGAATATCCGGCTGGTCGCCACGACCAATCGGAGTCTGGCCGAGATGGTCAAGATGGGCGCCTTCCGCGCCGACCTCTACTACCGGCTCAACGTCGTGCCTATCTCCCTGCCTCCGCTTCGCGACCGCCCCGGGGATATTTCCCTACTGGCCATGGCCTTCCTAGCAGAGTTCTCGCGGCAAATGGAGGTCGAACCCCGGGGGTTCTCGCCCGAGGCCATGCACCAGTTGGAAATCTATCCCTGGCCGGGCAACGTCCGCGAATTGCGGAACATCGTGGAACGATTGGCGGTCCTTTACGGCGGGACGCGCATCGAGCGCCGCCATTTGCCAGGTGAGATCCATGAAGCCCGAGCCGCGCGTTCAAGTGTGGAGGTATCGGGAAGTTGGGAAGAACTGAAGCAGCGGAAGCGGCAGATCGCCGACGATCTGGAACGCCGATTCCTCATCGCGGCCCTTCAGCGCTGCTCCCAGAACGTTACCCAGGCAGCGGAGAGCGTCGGGATGCAACGGACCCATTTCCACGCACTCTTGCGGAGCCATGGCCTAAAGGCCGGAGCGCCTTCCGAGGGTCCCACCGGGGATCTGGGTGAATCGTAGCACCCGTGTTTCTGGGTGTATGTACTTTCATACACCGTACCAGCATCTATACACCGGCACGCCCGCGGTACGATTGTCGGACGAGGTATTGCTCGGATAACTGGGCGGTTGTGTCCGCAAAGAAAGCGTTATTGTCCCACAAAGCGAGTCCTATCGGCTCCGCTCGCGATGTGGCACGGCAGTTGCCCTGTGGAAAGGGCTCATGGAGGGATGGCTGAGGTAGCACCCCTCCTACGGCACTTCGCGTTGTTCTGCAAAGCGATACTTATCCTGTTTCACCCAGCAATTGATAAGGAGGAGGCTGTTATGGCGGACAATCCTGCACTGTTGGTGGTCGATGACGAGGAGGTCGTTTGCCAGGCATGCCGGCGGATATTCTCTCGGCAAGGGTACCAAGTCGATCTGAATACTGATGCCCGGCAAGGGCTGGCCTGGGCGGTGAAGAACGACTACGAAATTATCCTCTTGGACATCAAAAGGCCGAACATGGACGGCATCCAGTTCTTGGAGCAATTGCGGGAGCAGAAGTCGGACGTACCCGTGCTGATCATTACCGGCTACCCCAGCATTCCCAATGCCGCCTCGGCAATGCGGCTGGGGGCTTGCGACTACGTTACCAAGCCCTTCACTCCCGAGGAAATCACGCAGGCGGTGCAAAGGGTTTTGGCCACGCGGCGGTTTCCCGACGGCGAAACGGAAACGCCTGCCGGCATGGAGGAGCCGGACACCGGGGTCGAAGCGGGTTCCGAAACGTTGTTCTGGGACGAATCGTGGTTGCGGGCCGAGCCCGATGGATCGGCATGTGTCGGGGCTGTGCTGCCGGGGTTGCGGGGCGACGAACCGGCCACCGTTCAGTTGCCGCGCATTGGCGAGGTCGTTTACCAGGGACTGCCGCTGGCCGGAGTCGGCACGCCCGATAAGCCGGTGCATATCGTCCCTTCGCCCATCTCCGGCGTCGTGGTCGCGGTCAACGACTTGCTGGCGCAGCGGCCCGCACTGGTGGCGGGCGATCCCTGCGGATCGGGTTGGCTTGCCTGCATTTGCACGACTCAATACGACGACGAAGTCAAACATTGCCGTCCGCGGCGGATCGTCCTGGTCAATGCCGATCCTCCCTCCGCAGGGCAACAGGCGGAGAAGCTCGGCAACCTTGGTTGCGAGGTCGTGCAGGTGCAGGATCGCGGGGCATTGGCCGAGGTGCTCGAGGATACCCGCGATCGCGTGGCCGTTCTTGACGCCGCCTCGCTCGGCGAATCGGGTCCGGAGTTGGCGGGCATGATCAACGAGCGAGCGCCCTCGCTTCGGACCGTGGTAGTCGGCGCGCCCGGCGGCGCGTACGAAACGGCCTACCGGAAACAGAAGATATTCTACTACGCCGTCGAGCCCTTCTCCGACAACGAAATTGCCGACATCCTATCGGACGTCTTTCACGTCTCGGCGGCCGCCGCTCCCGAACGAAAAGGCCCCTCGGAGCCGGTCAGCAGCATCACGATCACCAACCGCAACGGGCACAAGGTGCATCTGCTTTCCGCCCCGGGCCTGCTGTGGCGGAACGAGGGCCTCGGCGCCCTGATCGGGCAGAAGCTGCTGGCCAAGATGTTCCCGGTGGTGATCACGCCGGGCGTGGCCAACCTCACGCCGGCCAACATTCTCAAGATGGCCGCCGGCAACGACCGGCTGATGGTCTTGCTCGCCCGCGACGCCGGCCGGCTGCCCGGCAGCCTCTCGCGCGACACGAAGCCGGAGTTCGGCATCGACCCCGGCGAGGCTGCCGGCAAGGTGACCACGCTAGCCGTACAGCCCGACGCCGTCGGCGGGCTCGCCACCCTCGACGCCCGCACCACCGCCGCCCTGGCCGACCATATTGTGCGGGAAATGGCATTGTATTGAGGGAGTTGGTTCCGAGTACAACGATGAATCCCTGAACTCACCCAATTGACCTTTTATCGCCGCCGCGTGATCATCGTCATTAGACGAGCGGAGCGACGACTCCAATGGCAGGAAGCGATCCCAACAAACCCGTCGGAAGGCGTGACGATGCGCGCGAGGTCCACATCTTCCTTCGTGTGTTCCTCGGCTTCTTCGGGAGCATGTTCCTTGCGGTCGTTGCCGTTGTCATGCTTTGGTCTTTGACGGAATCGCGGCCAACGCCCGACGGTTCTGTGCTCGTGATTATGTTCGTATTTGGCGCACCTGCTGTTGGATTCGGAGCCTTCGCACGGCATCCGTTCCTTCGAGTGTTGGCCTGGGGAGCGGGCCCTGGAGTTTCAGGCGCGCGTGCGCGAGTTGCATGAGTCTATTCAGGCACGGCACGCGGCGGAGTTGGCAGCGGCTGGTTTCTTTCGGCGGTTGCTTCTGGGCTGGCGCATCGCCGCAGAGTTTCGTCGAGAGCGCCGAAAGATTGAGCCGTCACCGGGTTCGCTTTACAGCAATCAGACCGTGGTGCGGATGCCTGATAAAGAGGAGGGATCATGAAAACGCGGATCGCGGTCACCCCCGAAATCCACTTTGGGAAGCCTTGCGTGGCGGGCACGAGGATTCCGGTGCAGAACGTCCTGGAGTTGGTCCGCGACGGTCTTTC
>PWXP01000437.1 GCA_003561895.1 Planctomycetaceae bacterium
CCGCCCTCGTGCTGCGTTACTACGAAGGGCTCAGCGGCCGGGAAATCGCCGAGGTGCTCGGCAACACCCCCAAGGCCGTCGAGCGGCTCCTCGCCCGCGGCCGCGCCGCCCTGATGGAGCGACTGGCGACCTTCCTTCCGTAAATGAAGGAGAACAGCCGAAGCACTCCTGGGCTCAGAGCGCGCTTTGTCCCCTGGCGATCTCGGCTAATGAAAAAGGTAAGCGTTCCCGTGTCGGAAATCGTCCCGGTGCTCGACCGCGGCAGGAAATTAGCCGCAACGCGCTAGCGTCCGGTTGTTGTTTCAAGCCAAGCGAACCGGGGCTAGCGCCCTGCGGCTGATTTCCGACCCGTGAACGCTTACTGAAAAAGGGCACTCCGGCCCCATGTTTGCCCCATCTCTCCGGCGCGGCTACTCGACCAACGCCTGGAGGTGCTCGCGGAGAAACGCCTGCAAATCGGCTCGGCGCCGGCCGTCGCCGTTGCGGAAACGCAGACTCGAGCGGCAACTCGAACCAATCGCGACCGGGTTAGTTGGCCGGCAAGGTTGCGCGGGCGATGGTGAATTGTTCCAGCCGCGCCGCGTCGGGCGCCGCTCCCAAGCCGGGCTCGCTCCACAGGGCAACTCGCTGGACGCCGTCTTGTTCATCGCGGGCGGGGGCGAGCAGCTCGACGAGGTGGGCATCGAGGTGGTCGTCGAGGTGGTCGTCGAGGGGAAGCCAATCGGCCGGGTAGGTGCAGTTGGGTTTCGCGGCCAGGGCCAGCCCCGCCCGGGTGCCCAAGCCGGTTTGCGGCATGGCGCCCACCCAGCAGGGGACCGACTGGCGTCCGGCCTCGTCGCAGATGGCCAGCGCCGGAGTCAGTCCGCCCACCCGATCGGGCTTCAGGTTGATGTGACGGCAGCTTTTCAGTTCCAGAGCCATTTCGGCATGGGCGACGCACGTGATGCCCTCGTCGAGACACACGGGCGTGCGGACGGCCTCCTGGAGCATCGCGTGGCCGACCAGATCGTCCGGCGGCAGGGGCTGCTCGATCATGGCCAAGTCGAAGTCGTCGAGCCGGCACAGCATGTCCATGTGGCCCAACGTCAGTTCGGCCTCCACGTCGACGTGGAACGGGAACACGGGAAACTCCTTGCGCACCGCGTCGACCATGCGGACGTCCCAGCCGGGGCGGAACATGAGTTTCACCCGGGCGAAACCCGCCTCCTGCGCCTGGCGGATCAGATCGAAGAACTCCTCGACCGACTCCATTTCGTCGAACACCGGCCCCACCTCGACCGCTTCGCGTGTTCCGCCGAGCATTTTCCAAAGGGGCTCCCCTCGCTTTCGGGCCTGGAGGTCCCACCAGGCCACGTCGAGCGCCCCCTTGGCGAACGAGTTGCCCCGGAACGCTTCGAGCCGCTGCTGGAGGTGCTCGCCCGAATCGACCGCCGTAGCGACCAGTTGGGGAGCAAACCAGTCGCGGATGGCGGCGAATGCCCCGGCGGCGAACTCGGCGCCGAACACCGGCGCGGCGCCGGGGCTCGCCTCGCCCCAGCCGGCCGCCTCGCCGCTGCGCAGGCGCACGAGCACCGTCTCCAGCCGTTCGGTGGAGCCCTTGCGCAGCCGCAGCGGCTTCTTCAAGGGAAAGGCCAGGTGGTACACGTCGATCGCGTCGATTCGCATGGTCGATAGCCGTTTGGGATGCACCCGCTCGCGGGCCCTACATGGGAGTGTTCTCGGCCAGTTCAATGGCCTTGAGCAGGCCGCGGGCTTTGTTGAGGGTTTCGTTCCATTCGTTCGCGGGCACGCTGTCGGCCACCACCCCGGCCCCGGCCTGCACGTAGGCTTTGTCGTCGTGCACGACGATGGTGCGCAGCGCGATGCAGGTGTCCATGTTGCCGGCGAAGTCGAGGTAGCCGACCGCGCCGGCGTAGGGCCCGCGGCGGTGCGGCTCGATCTCGTCGATGATCTGCATGGCGCGGACCTTCGGCGCGCCCGAGACGGTTCCCGCCGGCAGGCAGGCCTGCAGGGCGTCGAAGGCGGTGCATTCGGGGCGGAGCCGTCCACTGACGTTCGAGGTGATGTGCATGACGTGGCTGTACCGCTCGATGGTCATCAGGTCGCTCACTTCGACGGTGCCGTACCGGGCCACCCGGCCCACGTCGTTGCGGCCGAGGTCGACAAGCATCACGTGCTCGGCCCGCTCCTTCGGGTCGGCCAGCAGCTCGTCGGCCAGGCGGCGGTCCTCCTCGTCGGTCTCGCCGCGCCGCCGGGTGCCGGCCAGCGGCCGGGTGACGACCTGCCCGTCGACCACCCGAACCATGATCTCCGGCGAACTGCCCACCAAGGTGACGCTGGGCGTGCGCAGGTAGAACATGAAGGGGCTCGGGTTGATAACCCGAAGCATACGGTAGATCTGGAAGGGGTGGCTGCGGATGGGCACGGTCAGCCGCTGGCTGATGACCACCTGGAAGATGTCGCCGGCCCGGATGTACTCGACGCATTTCTCCACCGCCCGCTCGAAGTCAACCTGCGTGAAATTCGACGCGTACGCCACGGCCGGCTCGCCGCCGAAATGGATGTCGACCGGCCGGATGTCGCTGCGGGGCGTGGAAAGCTGCTCGACCAGGCGGTCGACGCGCCGGCAGGCATCGCGGTACGCGGCATCGGCGTCGCCGCCGTGCCGGTCCATCCGGGCCAGGACGACCGCCACGATCGACTTGCTCACGTTGTCGAACACCACCATCTGGTCGTAAAAGGCGAAGGCCAGATCGGGCACCTGGCGGTCGTCGGGCGGGGCGTTGGGAAGATGCTCGAAGTAGCGGACCGCGTCGTATCCGGCGTAGCCGACCGCGCCGCCGCAGAAGGGCGGCAACTCCGGCAGGTGCACCGTCCGAACCGCCTCCACGCGGCGGCGCACCTCGTCCAGCGGATTGCGGCACTGGTGCTGCCGGGTGACCAGCGTCGGCACTCCCGCCGCCGAAACGCCCGAATAGGCGTTCGTCGTCACCCGGGTGTCGTACGCCTCGATCTCGAAAAAGGGCTCGGTGGCCAGGAAGCTGTACCGGCCCACCTTCTCGCCCCCGACCACGCTCTCGAACAGGCACGCGCAC
>PWXP01000512.1 GCA_003561895.1 Planctomycetaceae bacterium
AGGCCATCCGCTGCCAACCACGAAGCACCAACTCCGCCGTCCCGGTCTCCTGGAAACCGTCAAGCAATTGGTCCTTTCGGGCATCGGACAGCGTGAGGTCAAACAAGTCGACTAACCCATTGGCGGGGTTTTTTCACCGGGATTTTGGTGTCATAGCTCGATGCGCACCGGCACGGCCTGGCGCTCGAACGTCACGTGGGCCACGTTCACCGCCTGCGGCTCGTCGAATGCCATCGCACAACATCCAGTATGGTTCAGCGGTTCGCAAACGTCAACATCCGCGATTGCGCCAAAGTGCTTCGTATTTGCGACAGCTTCTAGCCCGCTAGTTGTTGGTTGTTGTTGGATGGAGGATGGTGGATGGTTTTTTGTGCGGCGGTGATGAAATGGGCCGGGCCGGTGACCGACGCCATCGACGACACGAGCATGGACGTGGAGTACGTGCGAATTTGGCAGCGGCAGTGAAGAACCGGCCGCTAGCGCGGCGCGACGAAATCAGCCGCGGGGCGCTAGCCCCCGGTTGGCGCTAATATTACGTTCCCACGTGGCGCAACGGCATAGGATCGAAAGCCTTTCGCATAATCTCTGCTCCTCGAAGTTTGGGATGTGCCGGAGTGGGGTTTTACGCATAGCCCCACGCTTCGCGGTCCATTCAGGATCGTCGGAGAAGATATGAAAGACAGGGTCTTCACCGCTTCGCTCCGCAACTCGCCTTGCAGCCCGCTGGTAGTAGTCGACCGAGCACCATGGACCCGAACTGCCTTTGGATTCGACACGTAGTCGCCCCGGCGGACGTGCATCGACACCGAGATGCGACTGGCAAGCCGTTCCAGGTAGGCGGCGTTCCGGGCGTCCGGAGGATGCCGGAGGGTGAGTGCTTTCCGCAGCACGTCGGCAATTCCCGCAAAATACCGATCCATTTGCCAATAGCCGTGGAGATAAACATTCGGGCCTGCACGGCTCATTGACGAATCGAAAGAAATGCCCGTCTCCCGGCAATACCGCAGACGCCTGCCGCAGGTTATCCGCCAAGGCAGGAAGGTGAGGGATTCTATTGCGCGCCGGCGGAAACGTTAGACCCTCGCGCAAGAGCATACCCTGCGAAGTCTCCGGGATAGCCAGGCAGTTTTCGCGCGATACAAGGACCGCGCCAACTCGCGCCAGACAACCTGCCGCATTGAGTTCGTTCCACCTTGAATCGTACTGCCGCCAAGCGACTGCGATACCTCGCGAACGAAGGACGGAAACACTGCCGCGGGCATGATGCCGGTGAGCCACTTCATTTGCAGCAAGGTGTCAATCGGACGGTCAAACTCCCGTGTGAAAGTGATCAAGCGTTCGGCGGCATCCCGACTGACCAGTTGTGCTACGGTTCCAAACCCCGTGACCACCGGTGTGTGAAGAGTGAACGGGAGAGAGGTGCTACAGCGTTGTCCCCTGATAGGACGCACCCGAAACTGGATATAGTCGCCCTGGCGAATCTTCGTACATGCGAAGGCAAACGCGTTGTTGAAGCCGGGCTCCAATTCCACGTCGTCCTCCAAGACAAGGGCGGTATCGAGGTTGTCATCGACAATCCGCTGCCATACGTTCCGATGGCTGAGGAAACAGCCGATCTCTGCGGGCTTCATACGGAAGGGATAGCGAGGCGAGTGCAGTTGGCGCCGGTAAACCTTGTTTCGTTCCTCCTCCGACAAAGCGTCGCCGTCGACCGCTTCGACCACATGGCAAGGGACGGGACACGCGGCACGAAGGCGTTCCACTTGCCCGCGGCGCTCGACGGCCCGGCCAAGTGTTATGACGAACGCTTCGGTCCACATCGTTCTACGCTCCTCCGGCTGCCTCGTTTCGTTTCAGAATCGCCGGCCGCTCCACAACTGCTCGTAAACGGAAGCGATGCCCGACGCTTCCTGGTCGAGTGAAAAATGATCGACAGCGCGCTGCCGTGCGGCTGCGCCCATGTCGGCCAGTCGGGCCGGATCGGCGGTCAGGTCGGCCAGAGCCGCCACCATGGCTCCAACGTCCTCGACGGGTACAACCCGGCCGGTTCCCCCCGGCTCGACCATCTCCCGATAAGCCCCCGTATCGGAAGCCACCACGACCGCACCGCTTGCCATCGCTTCCAGGGGCGTCATTCCATATCCCTCATACCGTGCGGGCGCGACCAGAATCGACAACCGCCGCATCATCTGCGGCATGTCGTCGGCGGCCATTTGCCCCAGGAAGACAAATCGGGTCTCCAGGTGCGCGCTGCGAATCTTCGCCCGAAGCCGCTCCTCGAATTTCGCGTCGCGGGACTTGGAGCAGCCGATGACCACGGCGGTAAACTCGGGCCGCTGGGGAAGCAATTGCAACATGGCGTCGACGAACAGATCGGTCCCTTTTTCGGGTCGAATACGTCCGGCAACTCCGATGCCGTACCGGCCCGGCAGGCCGGAGGCGGCCCATTCCTGGTTTCGATCGGCCGGAGGCGTGAAACGCTCCGTATCGACCCGGTGGGGTACCAGGGCCGCGACATGCGGCACAAAAGAGGCCGCCCGCTTCGTGGTCGCCACAACGGCGTCCATGCGTGAGATCAGCATCCAGGGGATTGCCGAGTGCCGTCGCTGGGCCGCGGAGGTGAACACAATTTTGATCGGCAGGCGCAGCACGTCCCGTGCGAACAGAGCGGCGGTCATCTCGAGGTTTCGGCGAACGTGCCAAATCGCGAACGGACGGCCGCGCGGGGCAGTCCTCGAGAGCTGGCACGCCTCGCGCAGGGTAATCGGCGGCGACGCAAGCGGCAAGGGACGGCCCACCAATCGGACGGAATGCCTCAACTGCTGGCGCGAAAAGACCGCACTGGTTGTCGCCGAAACCCCCGTATAATTTCGATGGAAGTTCGTCACGAACACTTCCGGCGAATCCCCCGTCGCGCCATGCAAGGCCCGCCGCGCCAAACGCGGGTTAGGCTGCTGCCCTCCGGGAACGCCCGTATCCGAACGAGTCATCATGGATTCCTATGGTTTGGCAACCCGCTCCTTCGAACCGGCCACTACCTGATAAACCGTCGGCAGTATAGAAATCCGGGATAAGCGATACAAGGTCAAT
>PWXP01000560.1 GCA_003561895.1 Planctomycetaceae bacterium
ACGCTGAAGCGTGAACTCCAACGCTGGGCACGCTGAAGCGTGAACTCCAACGCTGGGCACGCTGAAGCGTGAACTCCAACGCTGGGCACGCTGAAGCGTGAACTCCAACGCTGGGCACGCTAAAGCGTGCACTCCAACTAGTGGGCCCGGGGCTAAGCGACCATGCCCGGCTTGCCGAACAGTTCCTCCAGCAGGTCGCTGCGCGGGTAGGCGTGGCCGCGGTGCTGGACGAACGCCTCGGCCGCCGCCGCGCCCGCCTGGCCGCCGCGCATGGCCCCGAGCCGTTGCATGGAGCCGATGTATTGATCCTCGCCGTGATATGCGCGGAGCCACGCGCGCTGGCTGGCGTGGCAGGTGAGCATGGCGGCCTTCCGCTCCAGCACGGCGGTAATGTCCACCCAGGTGGTCGGCGCCACGACGTTGCCGTAGGGGTCACGAGCTTCGACCGGATCGCAATAATACAGGTGCGGCACCTTGGCCGCGGGGCTTAGCGGAAACGCCGAAGCGTTCGGCGCCCCGAACAGAAAACTCGCCGCCCGGCCCAATAGCGACGACATCTCGTGATCCATCATGTAGTCCTTCTCGGCATGGATGAACACCAGCGACGGCGTGACCCGGCGAAACAGGTCGACCGCCTTCTGGATCGAGCCCCGGTCGTACACCACCATGCCGTCGCGCTCGCCCAGGCAGTGATACGCGCCGCCAATCAGCTTCGCCGCCCGATCGGCCTCGGCCGTGCGGGTGCCGGCGATGGCCCAGGGCGTTTCGCTGATAGTGCCGCAATCGCCGTTGGCGACCGTGCAAATGTGAATGTCCCAGCCGGCGTCGGCCAGCCGGATGAGCGTGCCGGCGCAGAGGAACTCGGCGTCGTCGGGGTGGGCCAGGAAGGCCAGGGCGGTCTTGTTTTCGGGCGCGGGCATGGGGGAGGTGCAAGCAAAGGGGCAAGCGGGCCGCCGTATAGCAGTAGGATGGACATTCCTGTCCTTCGCGATAAAGACGGGAAAGACGGACAGGAATGTCCATCCTACCTTGGCCGCAGCAGCGCGTTCATGTTGCGTTTGTATGCCTCGACGCCGGGTTGGCCGTACGGATTAATGCCGATCAAACGTCCCTCGACCACCGTGGCGATCATCAGCATCTGGAACAACTGCCCCAACGACACCTCGTCGAGGCCGGGCAGGCGGATGTCCGCCGTGGGGCGATGGTCGTCGGCGTATGCTTGGTCGGTGCCGGCGCGGGCCGCCGCGAGCATCTCAGGCAGCGTCCGGTCGGCCAGTTCATTGAGCCGATCCTGGTCGTACTCCGACCGGCCGACCGCAATGGGCTCGCTCGGGCAGCCTTCAACCACAAGGTTCGTGATCAGTTTATCACGGCTGCCTTCCTGGTGCTGCTGCCCGCGGGAATGGAGGTCCCGCGTGTTGACCGCCGTCAGCGGCGTAGGGCCCTGGCCGTGTTTGCCCAGGCTCTCGGCCAGGAGTTGGTCGTACCACAGGCCGGCGGCTTCCAGGCGTTTGCCCCAGGTCGACAGGAGGCGGATGTTCGCGCCGCGCCGCACCTGCATCAGCCAGGAGATACCGGCGTAGTCGAGCGCCGGGTTCTCCAGCGGCGCCGAGAGGCGAAACACCTCGTTCATGGCCGCGGCCCCCTCGAGCAGTTGCACCACGTCGGCCCCCATTACCGCAGCCGGCAACAGGCCCACCGCGCTGAGGACGGAAAACCGGCCGCCGACGCCGTCGGGAATGGGGTACACCTCGGGCAGTTTCATCGCGTCGGCCAGGTCGCGCAGCCGGCCGGTTTCGCCGGTGATGGGCACGACGCGCTCGCGCACTTTACCCATGTCGCCCCGGCAACCCTTCTTCAAGGCGTCGAGGAACACGCGGAAGGCCACGGCCGTTTCCAACGTGCCGCCGCTCTTGCTAATGACGATGATGCCCCAGTCGTCGCCTTCGCCCAGCAGGTCGAGCAGCCCGCCGGCGGCGTCGTTGTCGAGGTTGTTGCCCTCGAAGTAGATGCGGGGTCGGCCGCCGCGGGCGTTGCGGTCGAGTTCGTTGTGGAACGGGTGGCAGCAGACCTCGAACACGGCCCGCGCGCCCATGTACGACCCGCCGATGCCGAGCACCACCACGCGGTCGCACAGGCCGGCCAGCCGATTGGCCGTGGCGATGATCCGGTCGAGTTGCTCCCGTTCTTCGTCGAGGAACTGGTGGGGCAGGTCGAAGAACGCGGCGTCGAGCGGCTGTTTTTCCGGCGGGACGGGCCCTCCGGTTACCCAAAGCCTGGCATTGTCCATCACCGCCTGCCGGCAGGTGGCCAGCCGGGGGGCGATGTACTTCAGGTCGGCCTCGACCAGGGCCGCCTGCCGCACGAAGGCCGGGGCGTCGTCGGGCACCACGAGCCGGGAATAATCGTAGACGATCGGGGTGGGGGACGTCACGGGTGTGGCTCCCATATCGGGGATGGCTACAATACCAAAGAGTATCGCACGTTTCCCGCCGCTCGGCTAGGGAGTGTGCCACGACAGAGTGTGCCACGACCTACCCGGCCGCTTGCCGTTTGTGGCAAAGGCGGCCGGGGGACAACACCTTGGAAGCCTATGGCACCTTGGAAGCCTATTGCCTCCAATACTCCGCCGGAGTGATCAGGAACTCGTCCCTCGAGATGGCCTGGGCGCCGACGAGCAGCCGCCGGGTCGCGGGAAACCCTGGCCTGCTCGCGTCGGAACATCTTGGCACCGAAGGAGTTAGCGATTTACTCAATACCCTGAGTAATTATACTCAATGCCCTGCGTTTTTCAACCGCGTCCAACCACGCGCCACCACCACTTGCCAACAAGGCCGATTCTGCTGTAATGGGGGCTTTCCAACGGCGTAGCCGTTGGCCGAAGGGGACAGTCCCATCGTCGCGGCAAATAGCGTGATCGAGGGGGAATATCCGCGCCGCCGAGAAAATTGCGCTCCCCTGAACCGCCACCCAACCACCACCGCACCATTCCTCGGGGATTTGCTCATGGATATTCAACAACTCGTACGCGGGCTGAAATCGAAAAACGACTCGAAAATCGTACTGCTGGTGGCCGATGGGCTGGGCGG